>DAIDIA010000151.1 GCA_027459565.1 Acidimicrobiaceae bacterium
GGATCCCGCCAGGAGGTTTCTGGTGAAAGAGTCTGTGGTGTGCGGCTCAATCCGTGAGAGGAAAGCGTCCCCGTGTCGACATCGACATCTATCGCAAGAGGGCAAGCGGAGCCTGAAGCACCTGAAGGCACTCTTCGGGCGGTAGGGCTCTTGAGAGGTAAAACCCCTGCACCGACTCGCACCCGAGCCTGCGCAGTTCGGCGAGCTGCTCCCCGGTCTCGACGCCCTCGGCGGTCACCGCGAGATCGAGCGACCTTCCAATTGCGAGGATCGCGGCGACGATCGCATGGTGCGCCTTGTACGTGACGAGTCCTTCGATAAAGGACCGGTCGATCTTCAATTCATCGATCGCGAGACCCTTGAGATAGGAGAGCGAAGAGTACTTCGTCCCGAAGTCATCGATGGAGATCCGCACTCCGAGTGCGCGGATGCGACCGAGAACCCCCGTCACCATCGCTCCCTCGACGAGCGTCGTCTCGGTGATCTCGATGCGAAGCGCGCTCGGGTCAAGACTCGAGCGCTCAATGGCCCGTTTCGTCTGATCGAAAAAGCACGGATCGTGCAATTGACTTGCGGCGACGTTGACCGACATGCGCCAGTCCCTGAATCCCTGTGCCACATCGCGCCACTCGCGCAGCTGCTGACAGGCCGCCTCGAGCACCCACCTTCCGATCGGCAGGATGAGACCGGTCTCTTCCGCGAGCGGGATGAACTCGTCGGGCTGCACGATTCCGCGATCTGGAGATCGCCAACGCAACAACGCCTCGACGCCGACATAGCGATTCTCGCCAAGTGATGCGATCGGCTGGTATTCCAAGAACAGTTCGTCGCGATCGAGCGCTCGACGAAGCTGAACCTCGAGGGTGAAACGCGCCTTGACCTGTTGACGGAGTGCAGGATCGTAGATCTCGAACCGGTTTCTCCCCTTCTCCTTGGCGCGATGCATTGCGAGGTCGGCATCGCGCAAAAGCGCCTCGGATGTGCTGTCAAAGGTGTTGAGCGCGATACCGATGCTCGCCGTAATGTGATGCTCCCGATTCTCCTTCAGTGGGCCCGCATCTCGCGCACCGACACCAAAGGGGAAGGGCTCGGCGAACCTTGCGATGATGTCGTCGGCGCGTGCTGCCGCCTCCGAGGCACTGGTGAGATGCTCAAAGATGAGCCCAAACTCATCTGCACCAAATCGCGCGACGGTGTCGGTCGCACCGATGCTCGCGCGCAGCCGTTCCGCCACCTCCTTGAGCAAATCGTCTCCGGACTCCTTGCCCTCGGCATCGTTGAAATGGGTGAACCGATCGAGGTCGAGATAGAGCACGGCGACCAACGACGTGCTCGCTCGTGCACGCGCAAGGGCGCGCTCGAGACGATCAAGGAACAGAGAGCGGTTGGGTAGGCCCGTCAGCGCGTCGTGCAGGGTCTCATAATTGCGACGGATCTCGGCCTCTTTCCGCTCGGTGATGTCCTGGACAACCCCGGTCAGCGCGATCACCGAACCCGATTCGTCTCGTTGCACATCGGCTGCGAGGTAGATCCAGCGGAGCGCGCCATCGAGGCGCGTGATGCGAAGTTCCAGGTCGGAGGGCATCGCGTCCTGCCGAACCCTGATCAGCCTCTCCATCAACATCTCGCGATCATCTGGGTATACGAGATTGAAGAAATCGATGTTGCGTACCGCGGTTCCCGGCTCGATCCCAAAGATCCTGTAGGTCTCGGGAGTCCAGACAAACACTGACTCCGGACCGATTGTGGTCCGCCAACTGCCGATGTGTCCGACCGATTGTGTGTGTTCGAGAAAGTCGTTGAGTTCGTGCAGCTCTTGGACCCTCCGTCTTCGCCGACCCAGACCGTGCGCGATCGACGACACGCCGATCACGTCGCCGGCGTCACCGAATATCGGAGAGATCCGAACTTCGACCTCGATAATTTTGCCATTCGCACCGCGACGCGTCCCCTCAATGACGCTTCGCTCTCCCCGCTCAGCGCGCCGCAGGAGCTGTTCGACGAGATCGAGCTCGCTCTCGGGATAGAGGAGCGAGATGTGTTTCCCGATGACCTCATCGGCTTGGTAGCCATAGAGGCTCTCCGCTCCCTGGCTCCATTCGGTGATCGCTCCGTCGGGGCGGGTCGCAACCACCGCGTCGCGCATGTCTTCGATAATTGCCGCGAGGCGAGCCTTCGGGTCTGGCGCTCCAGTGATACTCCCCGACTCTGCGTCATCCATGAGCATCCCCCCACTGCATCGCCACGACCATAGGGAACATGCGCTCAAGATCGCGCGACGCGAACAAATCTAACGGCCCCAACCTCTTGCCGTACCTTCGTTTCATTCGGATTTCATGACGGATTCGAAAGAAAACTGAAAATTCACCATTGGGAGGGACGCGACCCCAGAGACTGGACGTCTCCTGGTCCAGAAAGGGCGAGGACCCGATCTTGGTGGTGCAAACAGCCGGAGAGTAGACAATGAGTACGCAGCCTCAGGCATGTGGCTCTTATCGTCATTGACGAGAGCCGCGCCATCCGCCCGTCTCGCGTCAACCGTGATGCGCCAGATCCGACCCCGGCGAGCATCCAGAATTGCCAGCTCTCGAACCGATCGCCAGGAGCGATGCGTGCACTCATCCCCGATGATCCCGACTGGGTGTGCACGGCGTTTT
>DAIDIA010000152.1 GCA_027459565.1 Acidimicrobiaceae bacterium
TCGTTCGATGGAGAGATCCTCGAGGGAACCGGTCGTCGACACGGTGAGTATCCGATCCACACGGAGATCATGCGGGCGCGCCCCGATGTCAACTGCGTCGTGCACACGCATCCGTTTCACGCTGTCGCTTTCGCTGCGACGGAGCAGCCATTGTTGCCGATGACCCATGACGCAACTCCGTTCACCCCTCCGGACATCCCCCGGTTCACCCGCACCGGTGGACTCATCACCACGAGAGAACTCGGTGAGGATCTTGCCCGCACCCTCGGTGACCGACCGGCGCTACTGATACCGCACCATGGTGTTGCGGTCGCGGATGCGACGGTTTCCGCAGCGGTGATGATGACGATCCTGCTGGAGCATGCCTGCGCGAGCCAGCTTGCGGCGCGCGATGTGAAGACATGGTCCTCCGATGAGGAGGCACTCGCGAAGCGGGCGATGTGCTGGTCGCCATCGCAGTTCGATATCGGATGGGACTACTTCGTGCGAAAGTCAAACCGCCTTCGAGCAGGCAGATAGCGCACGATGATCTTCGAACTGCGAGACAGCCCGCCTGCTTCCGCGCGCTTCCTCGGGGATCCGCTCCCGCGTCATCAGGCAATGATCGACGGCTGCAATGACCAGCTCGCGCGCGGATTTGTCGGAGTGCGTGCCTCGAGCGGTGTCGTCCACGATCTCTTCCCGCTGCATTCGACGGGGATGTCGCTCGACCGGATTGCATCGGCGCGTCAAGCGTTCATGGATGACCTCGACACGCCCGCGCGCGACCAGGTCCAGTTCCCGGTCGACACCGACAACTGGAGGCGCTGGTGCAACATCCACCGATTCCTGATGCGCCATGGGCTTCTGCTTGATTCGCTCACGGACCGACAGAGGGATCTTGTCCTGAGATTGCTCGGCAGCGTTCTGAGCAGTGCTGGCCTCGCCGAGGCCCGGGGCGTGATGCAGCTGAACGAGACGATCCAGGAGATCAGCGGACGTCTTGACGAGCAGGGTTTTCCGGAATTCGGCGAGTGGATGTACTGGATCTCGCTGATGGGAGACGCGTCGCCGACCGAACCCTGGGGTTTCCAGCTCGATGGACACCATCTCAACATCAACTGTCTCCTGCTCGGTGACCAGGTGGTCGTCACCCCCTTCTTCCTCGGCTCAGAGCCGCTCGAGGCAGAGACGGGGAGGTACACAGGTGTGCGGATCCTCGACGCCGAAGAGCGCGTCGCGCTCGAGCTCGTGCAGTCGCTCGACGAGCATCAGCGACGCCTGGCGGTCACGTCGGCGACCATGCCGCCCGGACTCTTCGGCGGCGCATTCAGCGACAACGTTGTGCTCGATTACGAAGGAATTCGTTACGCAGAGCTTGGACCGGAACAACGCGATTTGCTCGTCCGCCTGATCCGCGTCTACGTCGATCGGCTCTCGCCCGATATCGCGGATGAGAAGATGCGCGAGGTCGAGGTGAACCTTGATGCGACCTATTTCTCATGGATGGGCGGGATCACGGACGAGAGTGTCTTCTACTACCGAGTCCACTCCCCGGTGATCCTGCTCGAATTCGATCATGAACCGGGAATCGTCTTCAAGGGACTCGAGCCGATGAAGAGCCATGTCCATACGATGATGAGGACACCGAATGGCAATGACTACGGAATGGACTACATCCGCCAGCATCGCCAGCAGCACCCGCACCACAACGGCTAGAACCTAGGACAGGGGGCTACCCGGGCTTCTACCTCGCAGGTGTCTGGGACCGCTCATCGACGCGCCGCATGAGATCGAGAACATCTTCTAGCAGCGGACCATGGCGGTCGGCATCGTCTCGCCAGTATCCCTTGTGGAGCGCGGCCCGCGAACTTCCCCATGTCGGTCCCGA
>DAIDIA010000153.1 GCA_027459565.1 Acidimicrobiaceae bacterium
GCAGAGACGCTTGGTTACGAAGACGCAGACCGACTGATGGCTGCGATCGCCGAGGCCGGCAGGGCGATCACAACGGCCGGCAACGAGGGATGGCGACGCGTCCGTCTCTTTGAGCAGTCCGACAGCGAGGCAGGTTCGGCCGATACCCAGCTCGGCTCGGGCGTCGTGTGGCGCCGCGGCGAAATCGCACTCGACAAGGACGCGGATCTCGCGCACCATCCAGAGCTGACGATGAAGGTCGCGCTCGCAGCCGCGGAACGAAACGCGCTCATCGAACACGCAACGCTCGATCGTCTCGAGCGCGACACGCCGATACCTCCGACGCCCTGGTCAGACGAACTCCGCAACGCGTTCATCGCCCTGTTGCAGACGGGAGATGCACTTGTGCCCGTGATCGAATCTCTCGATCAGCGAAGGCTCTTCGAGCGGTTCATTCCGGAATGGACGAACGTCCGCAACCGGCCGCAGCGCAACGCATACCACCGGTTCACGGTCGATCGCCACCTGCTCGAGGCGATTGCGCGCTCGGCGGAGCACCTCGGCTCCGTCGGTCGCCCCGACCTTCTCGTCATGGCCGCGATGTTGCACGACATCGGCAAGGGATCCCCGGGAGATCACTCCGAGGCCGGGATGGCGCTCGCGACGACCATCGCCACGCGCATGGGCTTTGACGAACGCGACGTCGCCACGCTCGTGCGCCTTGTCCAGTATCACCTCGTGCTCCCCGAGTGCGCGACGCGCCGCGATATCGACGATCCCGCGACCGCCGCGCTCGTCGCCAAGCTTGTCGGAGATCACAACACGCTCGAGCTCCTTGCGGCGCTCACCGAGGCAGACGGACAGGCGACCGGGACATCCGCGTGGGGTCCGTGGAAGTCCGAGCTCGTTGCCAATCTCGTCCAGCACGTCGGCGCGATCCTTGATGGCACCGAGCCTCCCGAACCGCAGAAGTTCACGCCGACCCCCGAACAGCTCGCGCTCCTCGAACGCCACCAGATTGCACTCCTTGCGCAGGGTCGCCACGTCACCGTCGTCGCTCCGGATCGCACCGGCATGCTCGCTGCAGTCACCGGTGCACTCGCGCTCAATGGCTGCAATGTACGGCGTGCCACTGCGGTCGAGGGACTTCCCGGCATGGCGCTCGAGAGTTTTGACATCGAGCCGACATTTGACCGACCCGTCGACTGGAACCGCGTCGAGCAAGAGATCGTCGAGGGACTCTCGAACGCCAAGTCATTTGGTGACCTCCTGCGCGCGCGCGACAACACCTATGCCCCACGTCGTCCGTCGTCGGCCTATCCGACCAAGACGCACGTGAAGATCGTCAACGACGTCTCGGACCGCGCGTCGGTCATCGAGGTCCGGGCAAACGACCGACTCGGCCTCTTGCACCACATCACCACGGTATTTGCCGAGCACGGCATTGACGTCGTCTCGGCCCTCGTCGACACGCTTGGCCACGAGGTGATCGACACCTTCTACGTGCTTGATCGCGATGGCCACAAGTTGAGCGACCCGGTCGCGATCGGCGAGATCACCGCCGCACTAGAAGAGGTCATCTCCCAAGACCAGACCGCCTAGGCGTTCGATCTGGCGGGCGGTGACGGACCCGATAGCGGTCCAATCCGGTCGTCTTCGGGCCACAAACGCCCCAAAGAGCAATAATTTTTATGCCACTGAGCTGGGATTTCACGATTCGCGCGGTCATTTTGTGACAATTCGCGGTTAAAGTCACCTCCACGTAATCACCCACCCGACAGACGGTTCACGAGGCCGGAGCGGGGTGTTGTCCGGCAGGGACGCAGTTTCCCCGGACAACCGCCTTCAACCAGAGACGCTCTCGTTCGCGCACCCATATATCTGTCGCCGAAATCGCATAACCGCGCAAAAAAGGAGCTGCCCGTATAACCAGCCAAGGGCCACCCCCGTCTGCACCTCGTAGGGCACAAGCCCACGGTTCGAATCGCCCTACCGGCCTCGCACCCCGAGACGCATGCATCAAGACGGTCTGCCCGCATCCTTACCCACCTGGAACCATCTGGTTTTCCATGATCCAAGGAGGCAAGATGCGCAAGCACCCTTTGCTCGCATTCGCCGCTACAACTCTTGGCCTCTCCTTCGGGGCCACCGCATTAGGCGTCCAGGACGCCTTGGCATCACCTGTTACGTACCACCGGCTCACAGGCGGAGCCGCCAGGCTCGTCTCTCACAGAGTGGGGACGGGCCATCGCGTCCGGCTGTCGCGGTCTGACCGCGTCGGGACCGGAAGATCGCTGATCTTGTCAACGCGAGGTCCGACCGACTTCCTCATTCCGAGGCCGCCGCTTCCGCGCTCCGATGTGGGCGCTCCGTCCGACGCACACATCTGGGAGATGCTGAGATCGTGTGAGTCGGGCAACAACTACAGCGAGAACTCGGGAAACGGGTTCTATGGCGCGTACCAGTTCACGATCACCTCGTGGACTCATGTCGGCGAGGTTGGACTCCCCAACCTCGCGCCCCCCGCCGTGCAGGACCAGGCCGCTCAGCGCCTGATGGCGATCCAGGGTTGGCATGCCTGGCCGATGTGCTCGTCCATGCTCGGCTACGCCTGATCGGACCTCCCGCCGGTCGCACGCGCAGCCGATGCCGCGCGTGCGACCGGTATGCAAGTGCGCGCATCGCCCGATCGACAAACGCGCAAGTTGCGACACGAGAGGGGCGATGTGCAAGGTACTGTACATAGGGACTCCGGTCATAGGGAACCTGGCCCCGAGCCGACGGGCCGGCATACGCAATGAAGGTGGTGTCCGTTGTCCGAGCGAGTTCCCCAACTCGACGAGCAGATCGCACTGACGTTTGACGACGTCCTGTTGCTCCCCCAGGCCTCCGATCTGATGCCCTCCGAGGCCGAGACGAGGACGATGCTGTGCGATCGACTCGAGCTCCACATCCCGCTGCTGTCAGCCGCAATGGATACCGTCACCGAATCACGCCTCGCCATCGCGCTGTCGCGCCTCGGTGGTCTTGGCATCGTCCATCGCAATATGTCCGCAGAGCACCAGGCCCAGGAGATTGACAAGGTCAAGCGCTCCGAGGCGGGGATGGTCACCAACCCGGTCAAGATACGCCCCGACCAGCTCGTCGCGGATGCGCTCGCCGTCATGTCGCACTTTCACATCTCGGGAGTACCGGTCGTCGATGAGCTGGACCGACTTGTCGGGATCATCACCAACCGCGACCTGCGATTCCACGAGGACCTCGGCGTTCCGATCCATGAGGTGATGACGAAGGAGGGACTCATCACCGCGCCGGTCGGCACGACCCTCGAACAGGCACGGCGAATCCTCCAGGGTGCAAAGGTGGAGAAGCTTCCGATCACCGATGCCGAGGGGATCCTGCGCGGCCTGATCACGGTCAAGGACATCACCAAGCAAGAGCTCTATCCGAATGCATGCAAAGACAGCGACGGCCGCCTTCGCGTCGGCGCCGCGATCGGTGTCGGCGAGGATGGAATCGACCGCG
>DAIDIA010000154.1 GCA_027459565.1 Acidimicrobiaceae bacterium
ATCGTCGACCCGATCGACGGTACGACGAACTTCCTCTATGGCCACGGTTCGTTCGCAATCTCGATCGGCGCCTACGAGGGCGAAACGGGGATCGCCGGTGTGGTCTTCGACCCCATTCGCAATGAGACGTTCGCGGCTTCGCTCGGGCACGGCGCGACGCGCAACGCAGAGCCGCTCCGCGCGCCGAGCGACGCTCCACCACTGAGCGAGGCCCTTCTCGGAACGGGATTCCACTATCTCGCCTCGCGCAGGCTCGTGCAGGCAAAGCTGCTGAACGGCGTGCTGCCCGCCGTCCGGGACATCCGCCGCCAAGGCGCCGCGGCGCTCGACATCTGCTCGGTCGCCTGCCAACGCCTCGACGCCTACTACGAGGCAGAACTCAAACCCTGGGATGTCGCGGCCGGCCTCATCATCGCGTCGGAGGCGGGATACTCCCACGAGTACCTCGACCTCGGCGGAGAGCTCGACCAGACGCTTTTGTTGTCACATCCCCTGCTCCTCGCGCCACTGCGCCAGCTGCTGTCCGAGTCAGCGCTCGCAGTCAATGCCCCGGCGTAGGCGAAGCGCCTATATTTGGCCCGAAGGTCGAGAGATCGAGTCTTTGAATCCGAAACCACGAAGGAGCAACCATGGAGTTCGATGTGCTGATAGAGATCCCGCGAGGTCAGCGCAACAAGTACGAGGTCGATCACGAGAGCGGCCGGATCCGACTCGACAGGACGCTCTTCACCTCGACGACCTATCCCACGGACTACGGCTACATCGAGAACACGCTTGGTGAGGACGGCGATCCACTCGATGCGCTGGTGATCCTGGAGGAGCCGACGTTCCCGGGTTGCCTGATCTTGTCCCGACCGATCGCGGTCTTCCAGATGACCGATGAGAAGGGGCCCGACGCGAAGGTGATCTGTGTGCCTGCGGGGGATCCGCGCTACGAGCACATGCAAGATCTCAGCGACATCCCGAGCCACCAGCGCGGAATGATCCAGCACTTCTTCGAGGTCTACAAGGCGCTCGAGCCGGGCAAGCTCGTGAAGGAGTTGCGCTGGGAGGACCGAAGCGCCGCGGAGACCGAGATCACCGAGGCCTTCGCGCGCGAGCGGTCCAACACCGCCCACTGAACGAGATCGCGCCGGCGCAACCCGGCGGCGGAGATCGATGGGTCATGGACGCGCCCGGACGATTCCCTCCGCGTCGATCTCGAATTCCGCGTCGCCCTTCGCCCCCGTGAGCGCGGCGATCATCCTTCGCGCCGCGAGCGCTCCCCGGTCGATCCCGGCGACGGCCTCGGTGCCGTCAGTGTCTTGTGCGATCCGTCTCTCGAGAATATTCAGCGCGTCGACGTCCTCGATGACAATTTTCTGCTGCATCGCATCGAGGGTCGCGCTCACCTCCTCGTCGTCGAGGGAGAAATCACGACAGACCGCCCAGAAGTCATAGGTCCGATCCGCGCTCGACGGTGTCAGCCCATAGAGGATCTTGAGATGAAAGGCATCGGGATCCGCGCCGGACACATCGGGCGGGCGACCCGCGGGTGCAATGCGCACATTCAGCTGATAGTAGGAGGGCGCGAAATACTCGATGTCTTGCCACCGATCGATCGGAGAGGCGAGCCCCGTCGTCCGCGCGTAGAACGGAGGGCACTCGACCCCCTCCATATGCCTGCTCAAGAGGACGCTACTGTTCTCGCGGTCGATCCGGGTGTGAACCGGAGTTGCGGCAACCTCGGGAGTCCCGATGTTGGCACGGTGCAGGTAGGTCTCGTGCGAGAGATCAAGCAGGTTGTCGACCAAAAGCTCGAACCGGCAGTCGATCGGTGCCATGCCGGTGACGGCGCTCCAATGGGGGTCGCCCGCGATCCATGGTGTCGCAGGCGGGCGAATCGCGCCCGGCGACCTGTCACCGATCCATACCCAGGTCCACATGCCCTGTTCGACGATCGGATAGGTGGCCACGTCGGACCGTGGGGGAACCAGCTCCTGGCCGGGCACGGAGATGCACCTCCCCTCGCAGTCGAAGGAGAAGCCGTGGTATCCACAGACCAGGGACTCCCCCTCGAGGCGACCGCGCGAGAGCGGGTATCGACGGTGCGGACAGCGGTCGCGCAGCGCGACGACGCGCCCATCGGGGACGCGGTAGCAGACGATGTCATGACCACACACCGTTCGCGCGAGCAGGCCGTCGGTGATCTCGCGTGTCAACGCGATGACATACCACTGGTTCTCTGGTACATGATGCATGGCCACCTCCGCGATACCCCAGGCGCCGCGCCGTCCGATCCCCTCCAACGGGGATCGACGCGCGAACGCGTGGAAAACTGGTCATTCCTACCACTCGCGCGCGCGGTCCGAATCACCCGGGCACGAGGGACCCCGGGCCCGAGATCGGGCGAGGCGCGCTTCGCGAGAGTCCCGCGGCAAGGGCGCGATACCCGCCAAGGTATTCGCGCGTCCGGTCGGGCAAATCACCCCCTGAGCTGGATGTGCGTCAGAGTTCACAAATTCGAGAAATGCGGGCAAACTCCTTGCCGAGGTCTCGCGCAAAGCGTAGAGTCTCTCAACGTCAGTCTGGAATTGACCGCGTCCGGTCGTTCATCTGCGACATCTGCTGGCGGGGGGCCACACAGGTGCGCAGTTTGTTCGCGCGACCGGAGGTGATGCTCAAGGCATCGACTAAGGAGTAATACCGTGGCCCTCATTTGGAATAGGTCGATCGAGTGGGATTGTGAGGACTGGCGCGAGCGTGCGGCCTGTCGAGACACCGATCCCGATCTTTTCTTCCCTGTCGGTTCAACCGGACTTGCCGTGGATCAGATCCGTGCAGCCAAGTCGATCTGTGAACACTGCGAAGTGAAATCGGAGTGTCTGGAGTTTGCGCTGATCTCCAACCAGGAATCTGGTGTCTGGGGGGGCGCAACCGAGGATGAGCGGCGCAGGCTCCGCCGAACCCGGCTCGCGGAGCAACGCCAAGCCTCCTAGGCACCGTTCCACAGAGAGTTCCCCTGCGTCACCCCTGGCGCGCCACCGATCGGGCTCTTCGCCCGACGCGCTCGCGGCGATGCTGCGACGAGACCGGGGTCCCTATCGCCGGAGGGGAATATCGAGCGTCACCAGCGTTCCCCCGTTGCTCGAGACGGTAATACTTCCGCCGAGCTGGGTACGGATGAGGTCTCGCACGATGGAGAGACCGAGACTCTTGGTCCGGTTGATGTCGAACTTCTCGTCGATCCCGGATCCATTGTCGTGAATGGTCACGTGGAGTTGCGAGCGCCCAGTCCGGAACTGGAGGTCGATCTGTGGCTTCTCGACCGTCTCCGCGTTGAAGGCGTGCTCTGCCGCGTTCTGCAGGAGTTCGGCGATGACGACCGCGAGTGGAGTCGCGACGTCCGCCGAGACATCACCGACATCGCCGCCGACCGTGATCTTGACGCGCGATCCCGTGACGTTCGCATCCCTCGCGAGGCTGACGAGCGCCGGGACGATCTCATCGAAGCGCACCTGGTCGCCGGGCTCTCTGGCCAGGATCTCGTGCACAAGCGCGATGGCGCGAATGCGCCGTTCGGCCTCGACCAACGCGGTGCGCGCAGAAAGATCGTCGACACGGCGCGACTGGAGCCGCAAGAGCGAGGAGATCGTCTGGAGGTTGTTCTTCACACGATGATGGACCTCTCGGATCGCCGCGTCCTTGGAGAGCAGGAGCCGGTCGCGACGACGGAGGTCGGTGACGTCGCGCACCAAGAGCGCGGCGCCCGTGACCCGCTGGTTGTCGATGAGCGGAATGCAGTGCAACAAGATGATCGCATCGTTGCGACGCTCCACCTCCTCGGAGGCAGGTAGGCGATTCGCGAAGGATTCGGAGATGGTGTCCGAATCCACGCCAAGCTCTCGGAGCGTTGAGCCGAGCAGTGCGGAGACGATCCCGACGCGGTGCAGCGCGTTGACCGCGTTGGGTGAGGCGAAGTTGATCCGCTGCTCGGCGTCGAGCACGATGACTCCGTCTCCCACCCTCGGCGCGTCTTCAATCATCTCCTCGTCGCCAAGGAACGGGTAGATCCCCGCGTTCACCATCTCCGCAAAGCGCTCGAACAGCCGCATATAGACCCGTTCGAGCCCTCCGGTGCGACGCCCGACCGTCGGCGACCAGACGCGCTCGACGACCGCGATGACCTCGCCGTGGAGCCGGACCGGGATGCACTCGCGGTGGACCTCGCGCACAAGTCGGCTGTCATCGTCATTGAGGGTGGTGATCTGTCCGGTCAACCATGCCTCGTGCACGAGCGGGATGTCCTCCGCGTCAAAGACCCTGCCGACGAGATCGTTCTGGAACAGCGTCTGACTCGTCGTCGGCCGGATCTGGGCGTCTACGACGAACTGCAGTCGATCGCCGCCGATCGTGGAGTAGTCCGCGCGCCGTTCGGAGGGCTTCGATTCGGGGTTCGCGTGGGTACGGAGGGCGGGATGCTCATGGGTTGCCCGATGGGGGATGTAGAGCACGAGATCGGAAAACGAGAGGTCCGAGAGAAGCCCCCATCGGGCGGTCAGTCGGTCGAGATGCTCCTGGACGCGAGCCTCAGCGCTCTCGTGCCCGGATTCATGCTCCGGGGAGGGCGTCATCGATCCGCCGCCTCCGGGTCGAGCGGAACAGAGCGGCCGCGCCGCGAGGTGAAGGCGCGGAGCTCCCGGTAACCCGCGCGTCTCGCGTGTGCGACCAGTTCGTCGTGCCGATCCGCGACGTTGGGAACGCCGTGCGCGTCCGATGCGGTCGTCACCGGCACTCCCGCGGCGAAGAACATGCCGAGCAGATCGTCAGAGGGATACGGCTCATCGACGGGCTTTCGAAGGCCGGCGGACGAGATCTCCGCGGCCATGCCCGATCGCTTCGCCGCCTCCGCGATCCTGGCATTGCACTCATTGAGCAGTGCCGCATCGGGTCGGCGGCCCGTCAGCTTGATGACGTCGGGATGTGCGAGCACATCACAGGTACGCGTTCCGGCGAGCTCCTCGAGTGCCTCGGTGTAGTCGCGCCAAGCCGCATCGGTTCCGACCGAGTCCCACTCGCGCATCGCAACCTCACTTCCGAGATTGTCGAACATCCACGTCCCGAGCCAGTGCACCGAGCCGAGAAGCACATCGAACGGATAGCCCGAGAGCAGCGCCGCGACGTCGTCCATGGAACCCCGGTAGTAATCGACCTCGAGACCGAGGATGACCGGGAGTCCCGCGCGCTTCGCCTCGAGGACGTCCTCGACGTAGGTATCGAGATCCGCGGTCGCGTGATGGTCGAAGTACGCGGCCATCTCCTCGCGGAGCCGCTCATTTTTCTCCTCTGCCCAGAATCTCTTCGCGACCCCCTGCACCTGGGTGAAGCGGAAGAGGTGCTCGGTCAGCGCGATCTCGCGCACTCCGCGCGACTTGGCCATCTCACAGTACGCGCCAAGGCGTTCGAGACGGAGTTCGCCGTCGTCGGCACGCCGCTCGTGGGGCCAGAGGTGAACGTGGTAATCGATCATCGACGTCCGCGACGCGCCGCGACGGTTTGGTGCGTCATTGCGCGATGATCCGGCTAGGACGCGCCGAATCCAACCTTCCGGCCATCGTCTTGTGTACCGACCTCGACATAGGCGATCCGGGCACAGGGAACACCGATCCGCCGCCCGCGCTTGTCCTCGAACCAGATGACGCCCTCGGGGTTCGAGAATGCGACCTCGATCTGGGCAAGCACCGCCTCCTGGGTGACCTCACTGGCGAGCTCGATGTCAAGCTCCCGCGCTGCCTGGAAAATTCCGATACGTACGTCCACGCGTGCGTCCTCTCTCTTGTTGCCAATCTATCGTAAGAGGCATCTACTGATCCCTGACAACGTTCCCGGCGAAACGGGGCCCCGCTGGTCACGGCGGTCTTCCAAGATGACCGGCCCAAGGGCGCGCGTCGCGTCAGCTCGCCTTGCTCACCGAGCTCATGTTGAAGCCCTCAACGCGCAGTGCCGGCATGGCGGTGCGGTTCATCCACTCCCCCGACTCGCGCGAGAGCGCCCGGGTGGTCCGACCTGCCTCGCTGACACGGCGCAACATGTCGAGCGGACTCTCATTGAAACGGAAGTTGTTGACCGCTCCGACGATCTCACCGTCTTCGACGAGATAGACACCGTCGCGAGTCAGGCCCGTCAGCAAGAGCGTCGCCGGATCGACCTCGCGGATGTACCAGAGACACGTCAACAAAAGCGCACGCTTCGTCGATTTGATGAGCGCCTCGAGATCCTTCGTCGCTCCGGGCAGCTCAAGTCGGAGGTTGTCGATCGGAGGACAGAAGATTCCACTCGAGCGTCTCGCACCGGCACGGTGATAGCGCAGCCGCTCGAGCACGCCACCGTGGATCCAGTTGGTGGCGTGAAGCTCGGCTCCGTTGTCAAAGACCGACACATCGGCGCTCGAAGCCGCGGTCATCAAGAACGGCGCGCACGATATCCCCGGGGATGAGGGATCACTCGAGAGCTCGAACGGAAGGTCCGTGAGCCTGTCACCGATCCGCGTACCGCCAGATCCCTTGGAGAAGACGCTGCCGCCGTCTTCGGCATCCCGACCGCTCATCGCACCGGCAAGGTCAACGACGAGGTCGGCGGTTGCATCGGGAGGCAAGATGACCTCGTATCGACCAGCGGGAAGGTCGATCCTGTTCGTCGAGACACGGAGCCGGCTTGCGAGATGGTCGTAGATCGCAGGCGCATCGATGTCCGAAAAATGCTCGGTTCCCCTGCCTACCCATGTCGAGGCGAGGCCGGCATCATCTCTCGCGACGAGTTCGAACGAACCGGTCGGCTGCTCGTGGCGCAGTCGAATCCCCGTCGAGGTGCCGAGGTAGACGGTCTCGACCTCGTGGGCCAGAAAACCGGCAAGAACCCGCCCCTCGGAGCGCGCTCGCGCGAAGCAGTCACCGAGATCGGCGAGGAGCCCCTCGAAAAGCGACAGATCGGTCTCCCCGGGGGGCCGGTCGAAGTCGTCC
>DAIDIA010000155.1 GCA_027459565.1 Acidimicrobiaceae bacterium
CGCGCTCATGGTGCCGACCGAGGTGCTCGCCGAACAGCACTTCGCCGTCGCTCGCGAACTCCTCTCCGGGCTGACCGTCGAGGATCCCTCCCGGCTGACGAAATCCCGTCCGGTGCACATCGCGTTGCTGACGAGTGCGACCTCGGCGCGCGAGCGAACGGCGCTGCTCGCGGGGCTCGCGGATGCGAGCCTCGACATCGTCGTCGGCACGCACGCGCTGTTGACCGACGAGGTGATGTTCCATGCGCTCGGTGTCGTCGTGATCGACGAGCAGCATCGCTTCGGTGTCGACCAGCGCGCGAGGCTGCGCGACAAGGGATCGATCGACGTAGAGCGGCGTCGCGACCCCGACCTCCTCGTCATGACGGCGACGCCGATCCCGCGCACCGCGGCGATGACCGTGTACGGGGATCTCGACTACTCCGAACTCGATGAACTGCCCGCTGGCCGGACTCCCGTGCGCACGGAGTGGATCCGGCGCGAGTCAGACGAGCACCGGGTCTGGGAGCGCGTCCGCGAGGAGGTCGCCCGGGGATTCCAGGCCTTTGTCGTCTGTCCGAGGGTGCACGCCAAGGACGCAGCCGACGAGATCGACCCTTCTGGGCTTATCTATCTCGATCGCGACCAGGAGACCGGGGAGCAGCTCTTCGAGATCGCCGAGCGCGACGCAGACCGGCGCGCCGTGCGCTCGGTGATCGAAGAGTACGAACGGCTGTGTGCGACCGAGCTCGCGGCGCTCCGCGTCGGGCTCTTGCACGGTCAGATGTCGGCCCAGGAGAAGGATCAGACGATGGAGGCGTTTCGTGGCGGTGCGCTCGATGTACTGGTCGCGACGACGGTCATCGAGGTCGGCGTCGACGTTGCGCGCGCCACGGTGATGGTGATCGAGGATGCGGATCGCTTTGGTATCGCGCAGCTCCACCAGCTGCGCGGCCGCGTCGGTCGCGGTGCACGAGATGCGCACTGTTACCTCCTCGGATACGAGGTCTCGGAGAAGTCCGCACGCCGACTCACTGCCCTTGTCGAATCCACCGATGGATTCGCGCTCGCCGAGGTCGACCTTGAGCTTCGTGGGGAGGGGACCGTGCTCGGCGCGCGGCAAAAGGGCCGGAACGACCTGCGTCTCGCCTCGCTGGCGCGCGACCGCGAACTCGTCAGCCTCGCTCGGTCGGTCGCGACACAGATCATCGACGCCGATCCGACGCTTTTGCACCACCCCGATCTTCGCCAGGAACTCATGCTGTTCATCGGCGAAGACGAGGCCGAGTATCTGGAACGAAGCTGATGACGGTGATCAGCCGACCTCGGCCAAACTGGCAAAAAGGGCTGTGGGAACCGCGGCGTTGGGAAGATCAGCGAGAACCCGGGATGCAATTGACGGACCACCGGACCGGCTAAGGGTGCGGTCCGAGATCCACAACGGTGATTGTGCCCGCCTCTGGCCCGTAATACCACCACACGCGCCACGCCGAAGGTGTGTGATTCTCGACATACGACTCCCAAATCGGTTCACCAGTCGCTGAGAACAGGGTCTGATAGCGAGTCGAGGCAAGGCCCGGATACTTTGGGTCCTGCTCGAGAAGGCCGAGACATTTGATCACTCTCCGATATCTGTGGATATCACGCTTCGCGAGCTCGGCAATTGTCTCTCCGACCTTCTCGACGAGCACCAGAGAGTAATCCACAACCGTTACGCTAGCGTGATTGGCACATTGATGCATTTGTCACAAAGTTAGTGATAGCACATGTGTAACAATGGCTATACTGGGCCACATGACATCTCCCGGAGAAATGATCGAAGTTGACCTTGATTCACGTCAGCGCCTGTCACTGGCGCGGATAATCCACTCGGGGCAACACCGCTTTCGCGTCGAGGCTCTGTCTGGTGGAGAGTACCTGTTGAGCCCGATTACCTCGGTTTCAGCCCGCGAGCTGGCGATGCTGCGCAACCCCGAGGCTGTGTCGTCGCTCAAGGCCGGAATCGATCAGGCCGCCGAGCAGAACGTGTCTCACTGTCTCCCGGGCCACTTCTCCAATCTCTCTGCTGACCTTGGTATCGGCGAGGGCTGATCTTCCCCTGACTCGGCGTTGCTGGTCGTCGCTGATCGCGGGCCCAATCAACGGGACAAGGGACCGCGTGACCAGTGGGTTCAAGCACCGTCGAGGAACGGTATGACGGAGTCGCTCCGATAGCGCATATCGGCCCGACGGCAGTCCGAGCTACGCCACTGAGGCAGCACCAGGGGAGGTCCACTGTCCATCTCGT
>DAIDIA010000156.1 GCA_027459565.1 Acidimicrobiaceae bacterium
CGCCATCACGCAAACCACGCTCACATGGGCTGTCGAGCCGATATGAAGATCATCGAAATCAAGAACGTGTCCCAGTGTCGCCCAGCGGATCTCCTCATCAAGGTCTTCGAGAACGGTGGATATTGGTTGTTCCCGAGCGGCGAGAGCTACGGCAAGGGTGTCAGTGAGAGAACGCTCCGCAAGCGCAAGATCCTCAGTCGTGGGTTCGAAGTTGACCGCCCATGTCGCGAGATCGAGTGCAAGCTGGCTTGGCATCTTTACCCTTGGCCTTTCGTTAACTGCCTTCGCTTCATACCGTCGAAGCAAGGACAAGATCGACGCCAACGCGCCGAATCATCGACGCAAATACATTTTCCTACGAAGTGCATCGAGACCAGCACGAAGTGTATCCGACACGATACCGGTCCGGCTCGCTCCAATCGCGAGTGTTGATCGAAGCCCGTAGGTATTGTTTTGCGCCACAACGGAGGCAAGCGAAATCTTGCCATCTCCGGCAGGACCAATGCAGCGTCGCCGAGACAAATCCCGTTAATGGTTCTGTCGGTTGTCCGTCGCGAGAGATCAGGGGATCAAGTCGCCCCTACCTTCGAGCCATTGCAACACCTCGTCAGTGTCAGCACCCAGAGCGGGAGGCGCGAGACGGTAGGTGACCGGCGTGGTTGAAAGTCGGAGAGGACTTGCAATGGTCGAGACGACGTGATTCATCGGCGTGTTGAAGGTGACGATCGGATCAAGGTCGAGCCTGTTCGCGAGCTCGATCGCCTGCGCGAGATCGTTGACTGGCCCTGCGGGAACCCCGACAGAAGAGAGCAGATTCGTCCATTCGAGAGAGGTGCGCATCTGAAATTCTACGCATAGATGGTCGAATAGCTCATCGTGATTCTCCACTCGGGCAGAGTTTGTCGCGAAGCGTGCATCTGTTGGCAACTGAGGAAGGCCAGCAACTTCACACAACGAAGCGAATTGCCTGTCGTTTCCAACGGCGAGGGCAATTACGCCATCGGACGTTGGAAACGTCTCATAGGGAACAACGCTGGGATGTCTGTTCCCGATGGCTTGCGGGACCTCGCCGGTGTTGATGTACGAAGAGATCTGATTTGCGAGCGAGCCAAGTAGGGTCGAGAAAAGATTGACGCTTACGCGTTGGCCCCGTCCAGTCTGTTCTCGCGCGCATAGAGCGGCCTGGATGGCAATGACGGCATTGAGCGCCGACAGGACGTCGACGAGAGCAACACCAACCTTGAATGGGGTTCCCCGACCCTCTCCGGTAATGCTCATCAAACCACCCATCGCCTGAACCAGGAAGTCGTAACCCGGGATATGGTTCTCGTCGCCAAAACCCGTTATCGAGCAATAAACGAGTCTCGGCGAACTTACGAGAAGCGTCTCGGCGTCGAGTCCGAAGGCCCTGAGGTGCCCAGGGAGAAAATTCTCAACGAGCACATCGGCGCGCTCGGCGAGCCTACGCGCGTATTCGCGACCATCGTGTGATGAGAGATCAAGGGCCACGCTGCGCTTATTGCGGTTCGCAGCAAGGTAATAGGTACTCACGCCGTCGACGAAGGGCGGACCCCAGGCGCGTGTGTCGTCACCCCCATCGGGTCGTTCAACCTTAATGACGGTCGCGCCGAGATCTCCCAACATCATCGTCGCAAGCGGCCCCGCAAGAACTCGGCTGAAGTCTGCGACTACAACGCCACAGAGTCGACCCTTGACCTTCGGGTCGAATGCAGACGCGGGATCGTATCCATTCGAGGGGTTCCCGGGCGAGGTCGATCCCTCGTCAACTACTCGTGCCATCTTGGACCCCTCCGCATTCCTTCGCGTACGATTATCGCACTACATCAAGAGAAGGTAGTCATGGCTGGCACGAACAGGCTGCACGATATCGCCGAGCTCATCAATTTGCGCTCGCTCCTTACTGAGGACGAACTCGCGATCCAACAGACAGTTCGGAAGTTTCTCGATGAACGCTTCAGGCCTTTCATTGCGCGGTGGTATGAGGCCGGTGAGTTTCCCCGTGAATTGGTCAGCGAGCTCGCTGCGCTCGGTATGTTCGGAATGCAGTTCAAGGACTACAACTGTGCCGGGTTGAACGCGACGGCTTGCGGACTGGCCTGCCTCGAGCTTGAGGCCGCCGACAGCGGTCTGAGAAGCTTTGTCTCGGTCCAGGGGTCGCTTGTGATGACTGCCATTGACAGCTTCGGTTCAGAGGAACAAAAACGCACTTGGATGCCACGTCTCCAGAGTGGCGAGTCAATCGGCTGTTTTGGTCTCACCGAGCCGGATTTCGGATCGGACGCAGGAAGCATGCGCACCCATGCCGTCCGTGACGGGAGTGACTGGCTCCTGTCCGGATCAAAGATGTGGATCACAAACGGATCGATTGCGGACATTGCCGTCGTATGGGCAAGGACCGATGAGGGCATACGTGGTTTTCTTGTGCCGACAGATTCACCCGGATTTCAAGCCACCACCCTCCACGGGAAGCTATCGATGCGGGCATCAATTACCTCCGAACTTGCATTTGACCGAGTCCGTCTTCCCGCGGATGCAATCTTGCCTTTGGCAACGGGACTGAGGGCGCCGCTGACATGTCTGTCCGAGGCACGTTTTGGCATTGTCTACGGAGCGATGGGAGCTGCTCGAGACTGTCTTGAGGTGACACTTGATTATGCGCTCAACCGGGTGCAGTTTGACCGACCGGTCGCGAGTTTCCAGCTCACTCAGCAAAAACTCGCGGACATGGCGATTGAATTTAACAAGGGCCTGCTTCTTGCCATTCATCTCGGTCGAATGAAGGAAAGCGGCACGATTACCCCAGAAGCGATCAGTGTCGGGAAACTCAACAACACCCGCGAGGCGATCGAGATCGCTCGAACGTGTCGCACGATCCTCGGCGCAGCCGGTATCACTCTCGACTTCTCCGTCCTTCGACATGCGAACAACCTCGAGTCGGTTCTGACCTATGAGGGCACCGCCGAAGTGCACTCGCTCGTTATCGGCCAGACACTTACCGGTCTCGCAGCATTTCGCTAGCAAAGCAGATCTTGATCTCCATTGCGGCCATCAAACGTTGCCGGGTGTGTGACCTTAGGGGAATTCCGGTTGTTCCAGACACGCCATGCTGTCTTGTGACGAGACTGCCTTGCAACATGTAGAGCGGAAGGTTTGGTCCGATCTGTTTGGAAGGATTCCGTTCATTCCAAACCAGCGGTCGCGCGGTACTCGAAGATTCAGTACTGGTAGAAACCGCGACCGCTCTTACGCCCAAGATGCCCGGCTTCGACCATGCGTGCGAGCAAGGGCGGGGGAGCGAAGTGCGCCTCTCGGTACTCCTGAAAGAGCGCCTCTGCGGTAAAGAGCACCGTATCGAGACCGATGTAATCGCTGAGACGGAGCGGCCCCATCGGGTGTGCGCAGCCCGCTTCCATTCCGGTGTCGACCGTCTTCGCGTCGGCGAATCCACTCTCGACCATTCTGATGGCCGAGAGCAAGAAGGGTACGAGTATCGCGTTGACCACGAAACCACCGCGGTCTTGGGCGCGTATGACAGTCTTTCCAAGCACGTTGGAGACGAAATCTTCGACGGCCTCGCACGTTGCATCATTTGTTCGAAGTGAAGGAATGATCTCAACGAGAGGCAGCACTGGCACAGGGTTAAAGAAATGGATTCCAATGAAGCGTTCCGGATGCGCCATCCCTCTTGAGAGACGCGCTATTGGCAACGACGACGTGTTCGATGCGAGGATTAGTTCATCGGACATCACGGAGCTGAGCGCGCCGTATACCTCGATTTTGGTTTCTTCAACTTCAGCAACAGCTTCGATGATGAGTTGACGGTCACCAAAGACCTCAAAATCTGTCACGAACTCAATGCGACCGAGCGCGGCCATCGATGCGTCGGAACTCAGCTTCCCAGCCTTTACCGCCCGCTCGATCGATTGCGAGACACGTTCGCGTCCACGATTGAGCGCCTTCTCGTCTACCTCTTTGACGATCACCGACATACCCGCGCGCGCACATACTTCGGCGATTCCGGCACCCATGAGTCCACAACCAATGACCCCAACCCGCTCGATACCTGACATTTGCACCCCTTCCTTAGATTTACGCAATTGCGCATCCCCTCTTCGGTCGCTCAATCCTCGCCAGTAGACGGTCGTGAACTCGCCAGGGGAGAGACCCGTCACGACGGGCACAAACGCAGACCGATCAGTCTCCGAAGAACTCTGCCTTTCCCGGACCGTTGGCAAGGAATGACGCTATCCCTCGCTGCGCATCGTTGGTATTGAGCACGCGCATGAAAAGCTCACGTTCAAGTGCGAGGCCCTCGGTGAGAGAGAGGTCGGAGCCCCGATCGATTGCAAGTTTTGCAAGCGATTGGGCGACAATCGCTCCATGTGCAAATTCCTCGGCGAGCTTGACGGCGGTTTCAAACACAAGCTCAGACTCAACGACTCGCTCAACTAGGCCGATCGCGAGCGACTCTTCCGCTGAGACCGACCTGCCACTGAAAATGAGATCCTTCGCCCGACCGGGACCGATCAGCCTCGAAAGCCGCTGGGTTCCTCCCGCTCCCGGGAAGATGCCGAGAAGCACTTCGGGAAGTCCAAACCGTGTGTTCGCGCCCGCAACCCGCAGGTCACACGCGAGAGCGAGTTCGCATCCGCCACCGAGGGCGACACCACAGACCGCCGCGATGGTCACGCGTGGAAAGGCTGCAATCGCGTCGAAGGCACGACTGAATGCTTCGCTGAGCAACGTTGCCTGCTCGGAACCTGCGAGTTCGGTGATGTCAGCTCCGGCGGCGAATACTCGATCTCCGCCCCAGATCACCACCGCGCCTGGCAGCTCTTGTGACAACGACACGAACACTTCGTCGAGTTGCTCAAGGAGTTCGATCGAGAGCGCGTTGACCCGCGGTCGGTCGATTCGCACTATTGCAACTTTCCCGCGCCTTTCGACCGATACCCACGGTCTTGAAGGAGGGAGCTCCGATTCACTCGCGTCGACGCTCATCGCCACATGCGAATGCCGGTTGAAGGAATACATCGCTTGAGCGTTCGAAAGTTGCGCGACCTCCTCGGTGAAATGCGCGTACCTGCGCCGACGAAGGTGGCATCACTGGCTTCGCTGAAGATCGCATCGCAGACCAGAATAGGAAATTTCCCAAGAGAGGTGTCGATCAATTCACGAGTTCCCATTTTGCAATTCACGAGTTCCCATTTTGTTTTTCCAAACGATGGGCCACGGCGCACCTGTCCGGGTTGTCTGTGAAACCTCTGATGAAAGAGACAAACTGGCTCGCTCGACCCGACGGTGATCGGTGATCCGTCAGGGCCCCAAACGTCGAAAACTCCGACTTGTGAGAGGTTCATGGCATCAATTCCCATTGCGGTCATGACTCGAAGCTTCCCTCGAGGTTGGGAGACCTGCGAGATGGCGCACGTACTCGGTCACCCGGGAGTCTTCGTACTCGCGGACAATCTGGAGTTTCTCGGCTTCGATGGACCCTTCAGCATGCACGGCAAGGACGGCGTGGTAACCCGCAAAATCTCGCGTCGTTAGCTCGGAGATGAGATGCATCATTCGCAGTCGTTCTTCCGCTGGTGCTTTCGCCCCAAAGTATTTTTCAAGAACAGGACGGATCTCCGGGCTGGCCCAGTCATCCCCGCCCGGTGCGGTGGCGAGTAGTCCCCCGGCGCAGTCCTGCACGAGCTCAAGGATCTCGTGGTAACGGGTTGCAAAGGTGAACTTCGCCATGTTCGTCGTGAGTGGATCCGGGTATGCGATCCCCCCGTTACCGACTCGGCAACGAATTGCCGCCATCTCGGTAAGCGCTCGGATGGTCTCCGCGTAGGTCACGAGCTGCGCGATCTTGTCCCGTACGTGTCCACGGTTGGGAACACCATTCATCCTCGTGATCTCAATTGCGACGCCGACAAGCGCGTCGACGAGCGGAAGCTTGTAGGAGATGGCTGTAAACCGATGGTGTTCGACAAACGCGAGCGCGAGGGGACCGGCGAGTTCGGGTTGACGACTGAGGAAAACGCGATCCCATGGGACAAAGACGTCCTCGAAGACCGTCAGGGTTTCAAGCATTTTGTGACGCCCTGAGATCGGGAACTCGAAATCATTGTGGTCGCGCGAGGAAAACGGTGAGACATAGAGTGCGAGACCTTTTGTCGCGATAGGAATCGCGAACGAGACCGCATAATCCGCGTCATTCGGACCGAGCGCCCGCGTCGGTAACACTATGAGTTCATCGGAGTTTGGCGCAACAGAGGTGTGGGCCTTTGCCCCCCTCACGATGATGCCATCAGCGCTCTCTGAGACGATATGAACGTAGTGGTCTGGATC
>DAIDIA010000157.1 GCA_027459565.1 Acidimicrobiaceae bacterium
TGCGCGCATGGCCGGCGTCGCGACAGGCGTCACCGTCAGCGCCGTTCCCGGCGATGCCGAGGGATACCGATGGCGCACCCGGGTTGGATACGGAGTCGATGCAGATGGACGAGTTGGCTTCCATCGATATCGCTCGCATGCGATCGAAGCGGTCGAACACTGCCCACTGGGAACGCTCGCGGTCAACCAGCTCGGAGTGGCCAAACACCTCTGGCCAGGAGTGCGCTCGATCGACGTCAGCTGTTCGATCGAGGGCGCGACGCGGATCGTCGTCGTCGACGCCGGTACGAACCGTATCGACGACGTTCCGAAGATCGACGCGGATCTCGTCATAAACGGGCGGGCACGGATCGGAAAGGCGCGCATGTCCTACTCGGTGCTTGGACGCAAGTACTCCGTCAGTGCGGGTGTGTTCTGGCAGGTCCATCCGGGTGCAGCCGATCTCCTTGGCAGGTCAGTTCTCGACGCAGTTGGCGACATCACCGCTCAACGCGTTCTCGACCTCTACTGCGGGGCCGGACTGTTCAGTGCGCTGCTCGCGAGAGCGACCGGGCCGAAGGGCGAGGTGATAGGAATCGAGCGCGACCACCGTGCATGTCTTGACGCGCGGCACAACACGGCCGACCTTCCCCAGGTTTCCATCATCGAGCACTCGGTGAACGCGAAGATCCTCATCAACCTCGGCGGTCCACCCGCGACCGCGGTTCTCGATCCCGCGCGCGAGGGGGCAGGCAGGCAGGTGATGTCCGCTCTCTGTCAGTATGCTCCCGCGCTCAAACGCATCGTGTATGTCTCATGCGATCCCGCGACATTTGCCCGTGACCTTCGCGTCGCCCGAGATCTTGGATGGTCGCTCGAGTCGATCCAGGGATTCGACCTCTTCCCGATGACCGAGCACGTGGAACTCGTCGCAGTTCTCGTTCCTGGATCCTGATTCCTTCGGGACCTCGCTCCGCGACACGCCATCACCGTCGCGTTCTTGTCGGTCCCCACGCTTCCTCGATGGACGAGGAGCCGCACGGTGCATGGAGCGGGCTCGTCTAGAGCTTTACCATCGGGAAGAAGGTGAGATGCAAGAGATTCAACATCTCATAGGTAGCTCCCCACATGATCACGGCGCTGACGCCGGCGAATACCAGGCGCTTCGCGATCCCCGGATAGACCCGTCGCGTTGCAAAGACTCCGTAGACAGCGACAAAGACGGGGATCGTCACGAGGAATCCGAAGACGTACATCGCACCGACCAGGAGCGTGTACATCATCAGTCCGAAGGTCTCCCTCGTGTAGGTGCCGTTCCAGCCCCACTCCTTGTCCTTGATCACGGGAAGCTTCAGCTTCCCCGTCTTGGGATCGAACTCCTCGACGGGCTCAACCGCGACGTGCGTGCGACGGCGCTCCTTGCGGAGTTTCAGGAAGTGCAGGTACGCCCGTGCATCGACGGGAACGCGGAAGCCCGAGCCGAGAGTCGCCATGAGGCCGCCGAGAACCGGGAAGAGTGCCGAGTTCCACAGATAGTTCGTCTTCGCGTAGATCGTGAATGCGAGGCAGAACGCGAACACGGCAAGTGAACTGAAGAACGCGAGTTGGGGATACGGGTTCTGCTTCTCAAAACGCTCCGCCTCGATCTGCGCGCGCTTGACCGGGTCTTCCTCGTCGATCGGCGGATTGGCCTTCCTCTGGTCGGAGCGGATCTGCACGACCTTCAGCACCAGGATCAGTATCGCGATCGCAAAGAGCACGTCGGCGAGCGTTCGATGCAAGAAACTCCACCCGGGGAATACCTGATGCGTCAGATAGATGTTGTCCTCGAGCGTGGGACCAAGCACCAGTCCGATGGCGAAGGCCGCGAGCGAATACCGCAGACGCCTCAGCAGGAATCCGACGAAACCGAAGACCACCGTCTCGACGACGGAGAAGAAGGCGACGTCGGAGATGAAAGGACCGATCGCGGTCAAAACCATGATGATCGGGACGAGCAGGGGCCCGGGCACCCGCGTCACCTTGGCAAGCCATGGCGATGCGAGAAGGCCGATCGCGGTTCCGATGATTCCACTCAGCGCGATGACCCACATCATCTCGTAGGGAAGCGACGGATACTGCGCCGTGAACCCGTAGCCGACCTTGACTCCCTTGACGACAAGCGCAGCAAGGAAGAGCGCTCCGCCGATGCTCCCCGGGATGCCAAGACCGATGATGGGAATCATTCCTCCGGCCTCTTTCGAAAGCGATGATCCCTCTGGCGCGATGATGCCCTCGGGGATGCCCGTTCCGAAGAGTTCGCGCTTCTTGCTCGTCTGCTGAGCGATGCCGTACGAGAGGAAGTTCGCGGCAAAACCGCCGATGCCGGGAATGATCCCCGTCACCGCTCCGATGATCCCCGATCGCAAGAGCGCAATGGGGTGGGCCATTGCCTCGCCCATTCCCTGGATGATCTGCTTTCCGAACCCCTTTTCAAGCTCCACCGCCTGCGAGGCGGCGACTTCGTTGCCCATCATGTCCTGGCGGGCGATGGTGGTCGCCGTCCCGAAGATCAGCACCATCTGCGGGATTGCGAACAGGCCGAGCACGAGACCGATGATCGAAATGCCGCCGATCAGACCAACGGTGTTGAAGGTGAAGCGCTGGACCGCCGTGACCGGATCGGTGCCAATCGAAGAGAGCATGATCCCGATCCCCGCGGAGACAAGCGCCTTGGAAACCCTGTCGGTTCCGAGGGTGCCAACGAGCAGGAGCGAGATCAGGACGAGCGCGATGAATTCCGGCGGGTGGAAGACCGTTGGAAGGTAGTTCACGATCTGGATGAATCCGACGAGGATGGCGCAACCGACGAGTCCACCGATGCATGTCGCCGTCGCGGAGATGCCGAGCGCGCGTCCCGCCTCGCCACGCTGTGCCATTGGGAAGCCGTCGAAGGTGACGGCGAACGCCTCGGGGTGCGCGGGAGTGTTGAGCAGGATCGAGGTCACCGAGGCGCTGTAGTAACTCGCGGCGAGGACGGCGAGAAAGAGGATGATCGTGCCGGTAAGACTGATGTGGTAGATGAAGGCGAGGATGATGCTGAGGACCACCGCACCGCTCAATCCCGGGATGACACCGAAGACCACCCCAAGGACCGAACCTCCGAGGAGATAGAGAACCCCCTCGACGCTGCGCAGGGCCGAGAGGCCATTAATGAGATTTGAATACATCGATGCTCTGCTCCCCCACTCCACGTCTGACGAGGATCCGAACGAATCAGTTGGGTAACGATAGCCGTTTGCCACCGGGGCGAAAAATGAGATCGGGAATTCTTAACATAGGCAGATCGGCGGATTTCCGGTGGAGATGTCCAGCGCTCGCGATGTGCCGAGGGCGGCGGCGATGCTGAGAGTTTTCTGGGTCCGGCGAGCCGACAGCGCCCCCCGGGGCGCAGTGCTGTCGATACTCACTTGACCCACGCACCCTGCGGATTTCAGGACTCCCTGACCGAGTGAACGCGATCACGGACCGTCGCTCGTTGGCTGGCGCTCCGCTTTCTTGCGCGCCGGCGAAAAACACGACGGTTGACCCCACCCACCGCGAAGGTATCCCCCCTCGTTCGCCACTCACTAAGTTGTCAGGGTAATGGCGCACTACCGAATCCAGATGAAGGTAGACATGCCCGAGGAACAGCTCTTCACCTATCTGGCGACGCTTACCAATGCGAAGGATTGGGAGCCGGGAGTCTCTGGCGCGAGCGTTTCGGATGGCGCTCCGCTCGGGATTGGCAGCACCTTCGAACTCGAGATGCACTCACATACGCGCTCCCGACCGTTCGTCTACAAGATCGTCGAGTTCGAGCCTCCACACCACTGCGTACTCGAAGCGGTGACGCGCGCGTTCTATTCGAGGATCACGATCGACACCCGCAGTATCGATGACGAGACATCGGAGCTGAACTATGAATCGGCCCTTCGCCGACGCGGGTTCGCGGCGTTCTTCAACGGTCTCTTGTACCTGCCGGTCCGGCGCACGGGAAAGCGGGCCCAACAGAACCTCGCAAGGGTTCTGACACGACACTGAACGAAGTGCGCCCGGCGATCAAGTAATCGCACAGAAATCTCCCGGACAACCGTGACACTGTGGCGCCTCGCGCGAGATCACACGCACCAGCGCAGCTCAACGCGGAGGCGCAGCTCATCAGCTGGTGCGAACGTCACTCGGGAGTCAAAATTCCCTGATCCGTGGAGCCCGAGAGGGGATTTGAACCCCTGACCTACGCATTACGAGTGCGTTGCTCTACCACTGAGCTACCCGGGCCGACAGCGATACCGTGGGCGCCCACCGTACCTGCAGGCAGCGCCACCTTTTGTCGCCTTGCCATCGTAGACGGCCGGTGCGAACCATTCGGAGCTGAGACCTCGCGACCTCCCT
Organism: Acidimicrobiaceae bacterium; assembly: GCA_027459565.1. Taxonomy (GTDB): domain Bacteria; phylum Actinomycetota; class Acidimicrobiia; order Acidimicrobiales; family Bog-793; genus CAIVND01. The sequence continues at coordinate 4,393 of DAIDIA010000157.1, forward strand.
AGCTGGGACAATCGCTCGCGAATGACTTAATACTCAGGAAACGGTGGAGCCACCGCGAAAGGCCCCTATCGTGATAGTACTGAGCAACCGCGAAATTGCGATTGCCCATATGAAGGATGTGAACTACATGACAGAAGAGATTGAACGCCTCAATCGGGAGATTGCAACACTCCTCGCGCTAAACGGCGATGGGGTGAACTCCGCGAGCCGGGTGATCAACCCACTGTTAAGCATTTGGTCGATCGCCAACGAGATTGATCCCACGATCGCTCTCCCCGTGCAGAACCTGCTCTCCGTTCTGCCTCACCGGGCGCTCATCAGCGCAGACGAGCTCAATGGCGTCTTTACCCAGATGCGCGTCGCAATCGATGCGCTCGCGACTGCGGTGTCTGCGTAACCTGTCAAACGCGAATCGACAGCCCTACCCAGAGGGAGCTCCGAGCAGGGCTGTCGAGATGCAAATCGCCAACTCTTCGATCGAGCGTCGCGAAGCGACCTAGCCGATCACGCGAACATTGGCAGCGTTCGGGCCCTTGGCGCCCTGCGTAACCTCAAACTCGACCTTGTCGTTCTCATTCAGGTTTCGATAGCCATTGCCCTCGATCGCGCTGAAGTGCACGAACACGTCAGCACCACCATCTTGTGCAATGAACCCGAACCCTTTATCGGGGTTGAACCACTTCACCGTTCCTGTAGCCACAGACATTCCCTCCTCTCCTGGCCGTTGCGGACTTCGAATCCGTCGGCCCCCGACGCGTCTCGCCGGGAAGGGATGTTGTGCGAGCAAGAACTGCGGTGCGAAAACCCCCTTCTCGCACATTGTAGCCAGCCATTGAATCGCGATTGCAACCATGTCGCGCTCGCGCGACGCAGACTGCCCCGCTCATTGCGCGAATCTTGCGCGCGGCCGCCGTCGCACGCGCACCCGGAACAAGAGCGCGGCCAAAAAGGCAACCGTCGATCCACATGCGAGCGCAATCGCGTATCCAAGACGCGCTGGCCAGTACGACAGGACGATCCGATGGTGCCCCGATGGAAGCGGCGCGGACATCATCACCTGTTGGTACCGACTGGTCGCGACCCGATGACCGTCGACCGTGAGGTGCCATCCGGGCAGATCCGTGACGCGCATGACCAGCGTGGGAGATGACAGCGTCGGACTGACATTGACCGTGAAGCTGTAACGTCCGTTCGCGTTGTCCGATATCCCGACGACATCCGCTTTGCCCGGATGAGCGCCGGACCCAGTGACGGAGAACTGCGCGGCGCCGCCCACCCGATAGAGTCTCTCGTCCGCGAGGGTGGTCACATAGGACATTCCCAACGGCGCACTGAGTCCAGGGGCGACAAGCACATAGGAGATCCCGTAACGACGCGCGAGAGTCGCGGTGTTGACGTCGGGCGTGAAGAGACCGACGCCAAACCGCTCTGGAGCTGCCCGCTGATCTGGCCAGGAGAGGAAGTAGGCCCTTGGCACAAGTGGGTCATGAACCGCGAAGAGCCGGATGTGATAACCGATGTTCACGTTCGGATACAGCCCGACGTGGGCGAAGAGCCGGACGTTGTCGGTATTGCCCCCGTCGAGGCCGACAAGTGCAGTCTTGACGATCGACTGGAGTCGCGCAACCTCGGGACTGACCGGGAAGACCGAATGGGAGTAGGTGGGAATCGCGACGCCGCTGAAGAAGAGCCACGCAATCTGAGTCACCAGAACTGCGAACACCGCGAGGGGCGCGAAGGTCACGCCTCGCACGCGAGATCCGATAGCGGCGATCACGAGGAGAGCCAACGCGATGATCAGGGGCCATTCAAGGGAGGCAAGACGGACCGCACGCTGAGTGTCGACAAGCGTCTGCGCGCGCGTGTTCAACTCGACGAGCACGACGGCGAGCGCGCCAATCGCCGAGGCAACCATGAATGCAAGCCGGGTCTTTCTCCGCGACCATGAGGTGACCAGCATGTCCAAACCGCAGCCCGCGAGCATCGCGATGAGAAACGCGCTGAAGATCCGCATGCGTTCAAAACGAATTGCGGAGATCTGCGAAAGGTGATACTCGAGCGACTGCAGCGGATGAAAATCAACGGGCTGATAGGTGAGTCCGAGCGAGATCACCAGCGCGAAGAAGAGCCCGAGAACTGCGGGTCGCCTCCATCCCCGGATGAGTGCGAGAAGGCAGAGCACGAGTGCCGCGATCCCCACATAGGAGACCGTCTCGTAGTAATTCCAGCGCGCGAGCTGGAAATGGGTGACCTCGTTCGACCCGACGGGGAGTCCGTAATACCCCTGGGAGAACAGCTGCGGAAGGGTTCGCATCGGGAGGCTCGCGTAGTGTCCCTCGTGCGTGCGATGGCCCGCAGAGATCACCGGATAACCGGCGAACCAGAGGGGCGCCGAGAGCAGCACGCCGAAGAGCGACCCGGCGATGACGCTGATGCAACCCCGGATGCTGATCTTGCGACCGAGGACGAGCATTGATGCTCCCGCGGCGATGACGACGGCCGTGACCACGAACACGAACATCACATTCGCCTCGGGAAAGCCGCCATAGACCGAGAACGCCACCGCCACACCAAGCGCCGCGACATAGCCGAGCCGTCTTGGTTGCCGATACGCAAGTACTCCGAACGCGCACAACCATCCGGACCACGCCGCAACATCACTCAGCGGCCATGTGACCCAGCTCGCAAAGGCGCCCGAGAACATGAACGTGACTCCAGCAAAGAGCGCGCTGGCGCGTCGGAGGGAGAGGACGCGCGCGAAAACGTACACACCAGTCCCCGCGAGCACGAACTTGACATAGACGACGACCAGGAACGCGAGCTTCAGCGGGAACGCGTAGCTGATGATGTCGGGAAGACTCAGCACCGAGGACTCAAAGTTCAAAAACTGCGGCATGCCAAGCACGCTGAAGTGGTTCCAGAGCGGGAACTGGCCGTGGTGGATCATCTGCCAGTCAAGCGTGTTCCATGCGATCATCTGGCTTACCGCGTCACCATTGAACGGACTGTGCACGGCGTGGTAGAGCCCGTGAGTGAGCGACGTCAAGGAGAGGTCAAGGTCGTAGTTTCCGAAGGCGAATCCATCTTTCAACGCAGGTGAGATAAACGCAGCGGCGAGGGCTCCGAGGGCGAGGAAGCCGAGAATGTCCGAGCGGGAATGTCGTGCCAATCTCCGGAATTCCGCAAAACGGCCCTGAATCCACATGACCCCTCAACACTAATGTCGCGCTGCCACTTGCCAGAGC
>DAIDIA010000158.1 GCA_027459565.1 Acidimicrobiaceae bacterium
GTCCATCTCCTCGCCCCACAATACGAAGGTCGGGCACGTGGAAAGGCAAAACCCACAATGAACGCAATCTTCAACGAGCTCGCGCGATGGTGGGTCCTCGCGGTCAAATGATGCAGTTCCGGTGGTGATTGATCTCTTCACTAGATGCCTCCGACAAATCGGCCGGGAGCGAGCAGATCGAACGGATCGAATTGAGCCTTGATGCGCTTCATCACCGACAGCGCGGGAATGGTACCCCACACGTCCACTGATCTGCGCACGCCCATCGGTGCTCGCAACACCACGCAAAAGCCTCCAGCTCGGGTTGCTGCTGATCGGACCTGATGTGTCAGGTTCTCAATCTCTTCGGCGGGAAGGCGATCGGCCTGCGACGCACCAACGAACAACACACCAGAGCCGATGGATCCCGTAACAAGAAGCCGCTGTCCGCTGGACCCGGAGATCTCGTGCATCTGTGCCATGAACTCCTGCGATGACGCGACCTCAAGGGTCACCTTGAACGTCGTATCCTCAGGAAGCGATCCCCACCATTCGGGTGGATGGCTGAGTACCCGGGGCTCTTGGCCAAGTGATCCGGCAAGTGAGGACGTTCGCTCGCGGACGCTCGCCTCGAAGCCTTCCAAGAGTATCCCGAGCTGAATTCCAGATCCATCGCACGCATCGCGAATCTCGAATGCACTCGGCGCCACCTGGGAGAAAAGGACCAACTGACTGAACGAACGAATGTCGTGAAGCGATATGTCGAAGATCAAGAATTGAGAGGTCTCGGGTAATGCGTGCAGCCGAAAGAATGCCTCGGTGACCGCACCTAGCGTTCCATAGGAGCCTGTATAGAGCTTCGCAAGGTCGTAACCGGCGACATTCTTTACAACCCTGCCGCCGGTTGCCGCGCGTACCCCGTCAGGGCGGACGACCGTCGCCCCGATGATCAAATCCCTCACAGATCCAAATCCGTACCGAAGCGGCCCTGCCAGACCTGTCGCAATCATTCCCCCAATGGTTGTGTTGGGCACAACGGTGTCCAGTGCAAGTCGCTGATGTTTCTGGCGGAGTTGAAGTTGGAGGTCATCGAGAGACACATTGGTGCTCACACGCACGACTAGGTCGCTCGCCTCGTGTTCCACAATCACCGGCATCCGGCTCAAATCAACGCCAAGTTCAAGGGCGCGTGGTGCGAGACCCCAGTCAATCTTCGTACGGTTACCGCTCAACACAAAGTGAGTTCGTAACCGCGTAGCCTCGCGAAATGTCTCCTCAAGTTCATGAGAGTTTGTCGGAGAGGCAACGTGTAATGGGCGGACGCCATCGACAGCGTCCTCTTCTCCGGCAACGCGCCGCGCCGTATTCGAAGATTCAGACTGATCTGCCATTAGAACAACTCTGCCAGTCCCTTTTCCACAAGCGGGTGAACGCCGCGGTGGTGGCCCGGAACCTCTCCGCAAAGTCGCGGCGTCGGGAATACCTTGCCTGGATTGCAGAGATTTTCCCTGTCGAACGCACAGCGAAGCAGCTGCATCGTGTCAAGGTCGTACTCATTGAACATCTTGCCCATGTAGCTGACCTTGTCCGCACCGACGCCGTGCTCTCCCGTAATTGACCCACCGTGTTTTATGCAAAGGTCGATTATTGCGCCTGATACCGCATTGGCGCGTTCGAGCTCGCCATCGACGGACTCGTCAAAAAGGACGAGTGGATGCAAATTCCCATCACCTGCGTGAAAGACGTTTGCCACACGAATTCCGGCCGCCGCACCAAGCTTGGCGATCTCACCGAGAACCTCCGGCAAAACGGTTCGGGGAATCACACCATCTTGAATGATGAAGTCGGGACTGATCGTGCCGATAGCCGCGAAAGCCGACTTTCTACCCTTCCAGATGAGCGCACGTTCGGCCTCCGATTTTGCGATCCGCACCTCAGTCGCGCCAAAGGACTCGCAGATGTGCTGGACACGTTCAATTCCCATTGACACATCAACATTTGGCCCATCAAGTTCCACGATGAGCACGGTGTTGGCCCCTTCGGGATATCCGCACTGAACGGTCTTCTCCGCTGCTTCGATTGCGAGTGCGTCCATCATCTCAATTGCCGCTGGCAGGATTCTCGACGCGATGATCGCCGATACCGCTTCGCCAGCCTCGCTCGTGCTGTTGAATCCTGCGAGCAGGGTCTTGACAAGCTCGGGCCTACGGAGAAGCCGCACGACTACCTTGGTCGTAATTCCCAGAGTCCCCTCTGATCCGATGAATGCGCCGAGGAGGTCATACCCAGGGGCATCGACGCTCTTGTATCCACCGAAATTCACAATCTCGCCATCTGGAAGGACAACCTCAACTCCCGTGACGTGATGTGTTGTAAATCCGTATTTGAGACAATGCGCTCCGCCGGAATTCTCGGCGACGTTGCCACCGATCGAACAGATCTGCTGGCTTGAGGGGTCGGGGGCGTAGTAGAGACCGGCAGCGGAGGCAGCTTTGCTCACATCGAGATTGATCACACCGGGATCTACGACTGCACGTTGATTCGCTCGATCAATCTCGTGAATCTCGCGAAACTTCGAAAGTGTAATCAGGACTCCATCTCCAACAGGGAGTGCACCTGCGGATAGTCCAGTGCCGTTTCCCCGCGCCACAAAGGGAATCTCCATCTCGTGACACACCCGAACGATTGCGCTCACCTGCGCGACGGTCGTCGGCAGCACGACCACCATCGGAGTCACGCGGTAATGAGCCAATCCATCGCACTCGAACGTCCGCAGAAGCGCAGGATCACTGATCAGGTCTTGGTCGTCGGTGATGATCTCCCGAAGACGATCAAGGAGCGCTTGGGGAACGTTCACGAAATCTGACCGTATGCGGCGAGCGTAAGGAACTGTGGAAACTCCGACGAAAATACCAGGTTGGAGAAGATCTCTGTTGCCGACGCGTAAGCGGCCTCATCGAAACTCGCACCGTCCTCTGATCGGATCCGTGCGAGCTCTTCGTCAATCATCTTCTCAACGAGCTCCTTGGTGACAATCTGATCATTCTCGAGCGCAATCTCGTAGCGGAGCCACTGCCACACCTGGGATCGTGAGATTTCCGCTGTCGCAACGTCTTCCATCAGGTTGAATATCGCCACAGCACCGGATCCGCGCAACCAAGCAGAAATATAACGAAGTCCCACGGCGATGTTGTTGCGCAACCCCGCCTCGGTGACCGCTGCGCCTGGAAGTGAGAGATCCAACAGCTCGCGTGCAGTCGTAGCAACATCATCTCGTTGACGCTCCAGCTGATTCGGCCGGTCACCGAGCACCTGCGAAAATACCTCAGTGCAGACAGGAACGAGGTCAGGATGTGCGACCCACGATCCATCAAATCCAGCGTCTGCCTCTCGTCTCTTGTCCTCATTGACCTTGGTAAGAGCGACCGCATTGATCTCGGGGTCTCGGCGACTTGGAATGAATGCGGCCATTCCGCCTATAGCGTGCGCGTGACGGCGGTGGCACGTCTTGACAAGGAGTTCGGTGTAAGCGCGCATGAACGGGGCGTTCATCGTCACGCTGCTGCGGTCGGGAAGGACGTAGGAGCCGCCAAGGTATGCGAACTTCTTGATCAGGGAGAAGAGATAGTCCCAACGACCCGCGTTGAGGCCGGAAGAGTGCTCTCTCAATTCGAAGAGGATCTCATCCATTTCGAATGCTGCGAGGATCGTCTCGATCAAGACCGTTGCGCGAATAGTGCCTCGCTCTAGTGAATATCGATCCTCGGTGAAATTAAAGATGTCATTCCAGAGTCGAGCCTCAAGGTGGCTCTCGGTTTTGGGAAGGTAGAAATAGGGACGCTGCGGAAATTTCCGGCTGTCGGAGATACAGGTCATGACATAACAGCCAAAGTCGAACAGGGATCCCGAAATCGGCTGGTCGTCGACTTGTAGGTGTGGTTCAAGCAGATGCCAGCCTCGGGGGCGCACGACAATCGTTGCGAGTTGGTTGCCGAGGCGGTATTCGCGGCCCTCTGGTGACGTGAATTCGATGGTGCGGTCGATCGCATCCCTGAGATTGATCTGCCCGCCAACCATATTCTCCCAGGTGGGCGTGTTCGAATCTTCGAAATCTGCCATCCAAACCCGCGCCTCCGAGTTCAGCGCGTTTATCGTCATGCGACGATCTGTCGGACCAGTGATTTCGCAACGGCGGTCCTCCAAGCCCGGGGCGGGGGGCGCCACCTGCCACTCGGCGTCGCGGATCGATCTGGTCTCGTCAAGGAAATCGAGAGGTTCACCGCTGTTGATGTCCAACTGGCGCAGATCCCGGAGTTCGAGCGCGAGTTTTCGGGCAGGCTCGAAATTGCGGTGCAGTTCCTTGAGAAATTCCTGGGTCTCGCCATCGAGTACCTCGTCAAAGCGATCATGAATCTCGCCCGAGATTGTCAATCCCTCTCGGCATGCGATTTGACCCATCTATCCTCCTAAAGCGTCTTAACCCTGAGGTTGAACAAGCTCCCGCGAATCAGGGATTTGCTGATCCCCTTCAATCTAGGACAGCACAATGCATCGTGAAACCCGAGTAATCGTTGCATCGATGGCGGCGAGCCATCACGCCGCATGGACTTAGGGCTTTTCCTTGAGGATGGCAGCCGCCTTACCTGCCAACTGACCACAAGCTGCATCGATCGACCTGCCGCGCGTGCGTCGAACTGTGGTATTGATTCCGAGATCCCCGAGCCCCCCGGCAAAGCGTTCCACCTGTTCGGGCGACGAGCCCTGCATCGAAGACAGATCATCGGTGTCGATCGGATTCAGCGGAATCAGATTTACGTGCGCCTTCAAGGGAAAGGCAATCGAAGCAAGCTCGGCAACGTCGCGAGCCGAGTCGTTAACGCCTGCGATGAGTGCCCACTCGAAGGTGATGCGCCGGTGTGTCCTCTCCACGTAATGTTCAAGCGATCTCACGAGCGTCCCAATCGGATAGCGACGGTTTATGGGTACGAGCTCACTTCGTAGATCGTCATTCGCCGCATGGAGCGAAACTGCGAGATTGACCTGCAGTGCCTTGTCGGCAAGTTGATTGATCTGGGGAACGAGCCCCACCGTGGAAAGTGTGACGTGACGTGCGCCGAGGCCCATATCACCGGTGATTCGCTCCACTGCCCGCCACACATTGTTGAAGTTTGCGAAGGGTTCGCCCATGCCCATGAAGACGACGTGATCGAGTCGCCTCCCTGAGGTCCGCGCCGCCATGGCGGCACGGACGACCTGCTCGACGATCTCTCCGACGCTCAGCTGGCGCGTGTATCCCGAGCGGCCAGTTGCACAAAACGAACAGGCCATCGCACATCCCGCTTGCGAGGAGATACACACAGTTGTGTGCTTTCGATAGTGCATGAGAACAGACTCGATGGCGGCACCATCTTGAAGTCTGAACAACCATTTCATTGTCTGACCCCGATCTGCGACCTGTTGCGAGATCGGATCTAGTGCGGATGCCAGCTCGGGCGCATTACCGATCCGCTCACGAAGCGCCTTCGGAAAGACTGAGAGGTCGGCGACGTCAATCAGATCCTCATAGAGCGCCTTTTTGAGCTGAGCTACCCGGTAGCGCTGTTGTCCTTCAAGCAAGAGCTCCAGGTCGGCGTCTTCGAGGTCGTAGCGGCTCATGATGTGAGGGGAGGGACATTGGTCACGTATGCGAGATCAATGTGATCGATGATGAATCCAGCCCAGTTGTAGAGGGCAACGGCAGCGGTGTTCTGCGCGTCGACATAGAGCATCGCCGTGTGGATTCCCCGCGCCGAGAGCGAGCGCAGGCCACTGACGAGCAGTCCTCGACCGAGGCCGCGACCGCGAGCGCTGGGATCGACGCCTATGACATAGATCTCGCCAATCGGCTCGTCGCCCTCTTCGTGCACCTTGGTCCAGCAAAAACCGTCGATGCCGGCTGCGCCGTCATGAAGGAGGAAACCCTCAGGGTCAAACCACGGCTGTGACTCGCGATCTCGAAGGGTGCGGATGTTCCACGCGCCCTGCTCGGGATGATCGGCAAAGGCTCTGCGATTGAGTTCCAGCCACGCCTCCTCGTCGCCGTTGACGACGAATGGACGCGTCGGTACGGGATCCAGGTGAGGTTCTGGATTGAATGGCAGGGAGCGCCTCATCTGGTAGAGCTCCCGACCTCTCGACATTCCAACGGCAGCTGCAATCTCATCATGGCGAGAGGTCGGTTTCGGAACCCAGAGATGTACGTGCCCTCCACCATCTCTGGCAATCTCCTCAAGAGCGCTTTCAAGGAGTGCGATCGCAACGTGGCTATCCGAATGGCGGATGCTCGGATGAATGACGAACTCGATGGACCAGCTCTGTTCTCCCCGTGCGACCTGGGCATATCCGATGACGCGCTCGTGACCTTGCTCACGTGCCACGAAACCAGCGAATCCTGCCCGTCCACCCTGCACGAGATCAAGCCATTTGTGTTCACCCAATGGGGCGTGGTCATCGACGCGCTCTGCTGCGCGGAGAAGTCTCGCGACCGCGGCGATGTCCTCTTCACCCATGCGCTTCTTTATCTCTACAAGGTGCACGATACGAGGGTACCGGCTGGAAACAGATCCATCGGCCACCCGCGAATGCGAGGAGGCTCTGGGTGATAGGTCAGCGGCAGTGCCGGTCCACCAGACCTAGCATCTGGTGATGGCGCCACCAAGATCGCTCAAGCTCCGTGCCTCAATGGTCAATGAACGACTTCTCCGACGTTTCCCCGGAAGCGCGAGCGACCTCTGTGCGCTCTGCTTCGAAACGCCGTTTCAATTGCTCGTCGCGACGATCCTTTCGGCGCAGTGCACCGACGAGCGTGTGAATTTGGTCATGCCAGAGATGATCCGCCGTTATCCAACCCCTGCACTTCTCGCTGGCGCGAAGCTCGCGGAGGTCGAGAAAGTGGTCTATTCGACGGGCTTCTATCGGGCAAAGTCAAAGAATCTGATCGACATGGCCTCAATACTCGTTGCGCGTTTCCAGGGAGAGGTGCCACACGAACTCTCAGACCTCGTTACCCTTCCAGGGGTTGGACGAAAGACGGGAAACGTGATCCGTTCGGTTGCCTTCGGGTTGCCCGGGCTCCCGGTTGACACGCACGTGGGCCGTCTGGCACGGCGTCTCGGGCTCACCAAGGAGCACGACCCGGTCAAGGTCGAACACGCGCTCAATCGGCTCCTGCCGCCCGAGGAGTGGGGCGGGTTCAGTCTCAGATTGATTCTCCATGGCCGGGCGGTGTGCCTGGCGCGTTCCCCTCGCTGTGGGATCTGCGAGCTCGCAGACCTTTGTCCATCTGCTCCGGCGAACTCGCGCCGACGTCCCAAGGGAATCACTCGGGCATCGGATACAGGGACAGGTGGTTAGCGACGCGGGCCAAGCAGCCGTACGATCCGACGATGCGCTCCCAGCAGGGCCCGCTCGACCGCGAAGAGTTCCTTCGCAATTCCCTCCTGTTTTGACCGCTGCGAGTCCTCCGCCATTGCGGTGATACGGCGACCGACCTGTTCGAGCATGTCGGCAAGCGATGACAGTTCCGATTGATCTGCTGGCATCTGTGTATCCTTACCGACCGGGCGCATGCGGTTCGCTACGCTTGCCAGACAATGATGCAGATTCTTGACCTTCGCAACTCCGCGCCCGGCGCTCCTCTCGATCTTCCCCGCCCGGATCTTGGCGCGGAGGGCCCAGTCGCTGACGTCCGAAAGATTCTTCTCGAAGTCAAAAGCCGTGGGGATGCGGCCGTACGAGAGTTCTCCGAGCGCTTCGACGGTGTGCAACTTGACCAAATCCGGGTGGATGACGATGAGATCAGATCTGCTCCCAGTCGCATTCCGAAGGCGCTTCTTGGTGCGTTGACCGAAGCGAGAGACTCGATCGACGCCTTCTACCGTCATCAGCCCGCCGAGGTCGAGGTCTACAGCCGCGGGGGTATCGAGGTGCGTCATCTCCTGCTCCCCGTCGATCGCGCTGGTGTCTACGCGCCCGGAGGGCGGGCGAAATACCCCTCCTCGGTGCTCATGACCGCGGTTCCCGCACGCGTGGCGGGTGTCGGCGCGATTGCCTGCTGTGTTCCACCCAGTCCTGATGGTTCGCTCCCCGTCGAGATTCTCGCTGCAGCCAGTCTCGCCGGTGTCGACGAGGTGTATCGCGTCGGCGGGGCGCAGGCGATCGCAGCCATGGCGTACGGAACCGAGTCGATCCCCAAAGTCGACGTGATCGTCGGTCCAGGTTCAAAGTGGGTCTCGATCGCGCAGCGCGAGGTTCGCGGAATCGTGGGAGTTCCCGCGGCGTTTGCGGGGCCATCCGAGGTCGTCGTGATTGCGGACGATTCGACACCCGTGGATTGGGCGGCGATGGACGTCATCGTCCAGGCCGAGCACGGTCCCGATGGGCTTGCATGGCTGGTGACCTGGTCAGAGACCGCGGCAAACTTGATCGCAGCAGAGATCGACAGACTCGTCGCCGCTTCGCCGCGGAGAGATGAGACGCGATCAACACTCGATGGTGGCGGTTACGTCGTGTTGGTCGATTCCCCGGAACGAGCGATGGATGTCGTGAACTCCATCGCGCCCGAGCACCTTGAGATCCTGATCGACAATGCCGATGACCTATTACCGCTTGTCCGGCACGCCGGTGCGATCTTTCTTGGCCAACTCGCGCCCGCGAGCGTTGGTGACTACATCGCAGGCCCGAGTCATGTACTGCCGACATTTGCCACTGCCCGCTTTGCAAGCGTGCTCGGTGTGGAGGATTTCACCCGGCGTGTGCACGCCGTGCGTGTTGGAGAGCGCGGTATTGAGCGCGTTGCACATCATGTCGCCGCGATCGCCGAGGCTGAAGGACTTCCCGCGCATGCAGAGTCGGTATTGATGAGGATCGGGGAGCCGACGTGGAGCAAGAGGTAGGAGGCACGCGTATCATCCCCCCGAGGGCCGACGTTGCTTCGATGGTCGGGTACTACTCGCCGCAGGTCGATGTCAAAGTTCGTCTGAACTCCAACGAGGCTCCGGAGCCACCGCCAACGGAGTTCGTGAATCGCTTGAAAGATGCTATCGATGAAGTCTCGTTGAACCGCTATCCCGCCCGGGAGGCAGATGAACTTCGCCTAGCGATAGCCCGGCACCACGGCGTCGGAGTCGATCGGGTCTATTGCGCTAACGGATCCAACGAGGTCCTGCAGTCCATCCTTCTCGCGTACGGTGGGAAGGATCGATCCGTCGCGGTGTTCGAACCCACCTACGCTCTCCACTCTCATATCGCGCGAGTCACTGGGACGCAGGTTGTCGTCGGAACGCGCAACGACGATTTTCTTGTGACGATTGACGAGTTCGATCGTGTATCGAGACTCGGCAGCACCCAAGACTTCGAATTCCCGGCGCTGACCTTTCTGTGCTCGCCGAACAATCCGACGGGACGCCTCGAGCCGCTCTCAACTGTCGAGACGATTCTCGACCGCGCAGAGGGTCTGGTCGTCGTCGACGAGGCCTACGGACAGTTTGCCCCCCGCTCCGCAGTTGATTTGCTGGAATCGCATCGAAACCTTCTGGTTGTCCGGACCTTCTCGAAGACGTGGTCGCTCGCGGCGCTCAGACTCGGTTATTTGATCGCCGATCCCGAGGTCGTCGAAGCGTTGTGGCGCGTCACGCTTCCGTATCATCTTGATGCAATCAAGCAGATTGCAGGCGCACTTGCGATCGAATACGAGCGTGAGATGACAGATCGCGTCGACTCCATAGTCAGCGAACGCGCGCGGCTGATTGATTCACTCTCCCAACTGGCGGTCGAGGTCGTTCCTTCTGACGCAAATTTTGTGTTGTTCAAGGTCACGAGGAACGATGCCAAGGCAGTCTGGAAGGCTCTCGTCAACGAATCCGTGCTGATCCGAGACATATCCTCCGTGCCTCACCTCGAAGGATACCTCCGCGTCACAATCGGGACTCCATCCGAGAACGACAGGTTCATCAGGGCCCTCTCCGCCGCGCTTGGGTGATGCGGATGGTGGTCGCGGTTCATGCGAAACTGGTGCAATGTCAAATACGATGAATGGACCCATCAAATTCGAGGGCCTGCGCGGCGCACGGTTCCATCGCGTGACGAAAGAAAGCGACATCGAGATCACGATCGCTCTTGATGGAATCGGCGATACCGACGTCTCGACTGGGCTTCCATTTTTTGACCACATGCTGACCCAGCTTGGCCGACATGGTGGTTTCGACCTCGTTGCACATACGGTGGGCGACCTCGAAGTCGATGCCCATCACAGCGTCGAGGACACCGGCATCTCGATCGGGCGGGCATTTGCCACTGCCCTTGGCGACAAGGTCGGAATCAAGAGGTTCTCCTCCGTGTCGCTTCCGCTCGACGAGGCCCTGATCGATGTGGCCATCGATCTCTCAGGCAGGCCATTCGTTCACTATGACATTGCCTTTGCCCCGGATACGCCGAAACTTGGAGAACCCGGTTTCGATCCGCAACTCGCCGAGGAGTTCTTTCGCGCCTTTGCGATGAGTGCGGGGATCACTGCACACCTCTCCCTGCGTTACGGAAAGAATTCCCATCACATCGTCGAAGCAACCTTCAAAGCATTTGCGCGTGCGCTGCGCGATGCGATCCGGATTGAGGGTGATCAGCTCCCGAGCACCAAGGGATTGCTGTAACCCGCGATGATCGCAGTTCTTGACTATGGGATCGGCAACCTTCGATCCGCTGAAAAGGCACTTGTTCACATCGGTGCCGACGTGCGGTTGATCACGAAATCGACGGAGGCCGTCGGAGCCTCCGGGATTGTGCTTCCTGGCGTCGGTGCCTTCGGCGCGAGCATGAGCGCTCTGAGATCGAGCGGCCTCGATCGCGTCGCATTGAACGCGATAGCGCAGGAGGTCCCATTCCTCGGAGTGTGTGTCGGCTATCAGATGCTCTTCGGGGATTCGGAGGAGAGCGAGGGTGAGCGCGGGCTTGACGTCTTTCCCGGATCGGTGCGCAGACTCCGCGGAGCGGTACGACTGCCCCAGATGCAATGGAACACCGTGCAGCGTACGGGTGTTGCATCGTTGATGCTCGCAGGCGGCACGCAGGACGAGTGGATGTATTTCGTCCACAGCTATGCGCCGGTCCCCGAGCGAGAGGCGGCGGAATATGTCGTTGGGACGACGGACTACGGCGGTGACATCGCCGTTGCCATCGAACGCGAAAACGTCTGGGGGGTGCAGTTCCATCCGGAGAAATCCGGCCAGGCCGGACTCGACCTGCTCGGACGCTTCGTCGCTCATTGTCAGCGCATGGGCCGCAGGATCGTTGCTGGATGAGCATCCCCCGATGATTCCGATTCCCGCGATCGACATTCGAGCGGGTCGTTGCGTACGCCTTCTTCGTGGTGACTTCGCCGCCGAAACCGTGTTCGGTGACCCCGTTGTGCAGGCGTTGTCCTTTGCGGATCAGGGCGCACCAATGTTGCACGTCGTTGATCTCGATGCCGCGCGGACGGGCAAGCCCGTAAACCAATCCATCGTCGAGGAGATAGTCCGGCGCTCTCCGGTGCCTGTTCAGTTCGGCGGTGGCGTCCGTGACACGCATCATGTGGAACGACTCCTCGGCGGGGGAGTCGCGCGTATCGTGATCGGCACGCTCGCGGTGGAAGATCCCGACTCGGTGCGCCGCCTCGCAGATCGCTATCCCGGCCGAATGGTGTTGGGACTTGATTACAAGATTCAAGAGGCGCAAGGCGTGCCCGGTCGCGTTGTAGCTGTTCGGGGATGGGAGTCATCGGGAGAGGTCGAGCTCGATGATGTTCTTTCCACGTATTCGACGGTCCCCGTTGCCGGCGTGGTCATCACGGATATCTCCCGGGACGGCACGCTTCTGGGACCCGATATCGACGGATATACCCACATCCTCTCAACGAGCGATGTTCCGGTCATTGCCTCGGGTGGCGTCGGCACTCTCGCTGACGTGCTTGCGCTTCGCGACCTCAAGGTCCTCGGTCGGACCATCTCGGGCGTGATCATCGGACGTGCACTTCTGACCGGTGCCTTCAGCGTTTCGGAGGCGGTGCTCGCGTGCGCAACGTGAGGGTTGTCCCGTGTCTGGACGTCGACGACGGGAGGGTCGTCAAAGGGGTGAACTTCGTTGGGCTCAAGGACGCGGGAGATCCCGTTGAACTTGCGAAGCGTTATGACGCGGAGGGTGCAGACGAGATCGTCTTCTTGGACATCACTGCTTCATCAGACGATCGGGAGACGATGGTCGAGGTGGTCGCACGTACCGCGGACGAGGTGTTCATTCCCCTCACCGTTGGAGGCGGCGTGCGCACCAAAGAGGATGCCCGTGCGCTGTTGCGTGCTGGTGCGGACAAGGTGGCGGTTAATTCCGCGGCAATCGCCCGGCCGGGCCTTCTGAGCGAGATCGCCCAAGTGTTTGGTTCACAGTGCGTGGTCATCGCAATCGATGCCCGCAGAGCCGGAGCAGGCGAGCACTGGGAGGTGTACACCCACGGTGGTCGTCGCGCGACGGGAATAGATGCTGTCACGTGGGCCGCCGAGGCAGAGCGCTTGGGCGCCGGTGAAATTCTCCTGACCTCGATGGACCGCGACGGAACCGAGGCTGGATACGACCTGGATCTCGTCAGGGCGGTGCACGATGCGACAACAATCCCTCTGATCGCCTCCGGCGGAGTGGGAACGCTCCAACACCTTGTCGAAGGCGCATGCGCGGGAGCCGACGCGGTGCTCGCGGCCTCGATCTTCCATTTTGGAACCTACCGGATCGGGGAGGCGAAGAGAGCGCTGCTCGCAGGTGGCGTGGCGGTGAGACCCATGCCACCCAACGCCCGGTAGGACCTTGCGAAGTATCGGTACACGCGACAAAGCCCGCCCCCCTTAGCAAGGAGGCGGACTCCGTCTATTTAGTTTTCCGGATTCTCAGAGTGTCCTCGGGCGCCCGAGGACTGAAGACCCCAGGCAGGCTTTACGCGCTGTGGCTTGTGCGTCGTTTCCGTCTCCGGAACTGCCCGCCAATACCATTCCTGAGATCAGCCGCTGACAGGGGACCTGCCCCTACCCGGCGTCCCCGAACCTCTGATCACACTGGGGATGCTGTAGAAATCGATTCCGAACCATTGGTCCAGACCTCCTTCCAAGCTCCACACCGGGAACTACGTAGGTACAAGTACACCGCATTCGCACCTGACGAACTAGAGGAAGAGGTCCCTATTTCGGCTGCGGAATGGCCGTGGTGTCCCGGTGAGTCGACGAGCGGGGCGCGTCGTTGAGGCATTAGCGTGAACGGAATGAGTGAGCAGAATCTGAAGGTGGCTGAGGTTCCCAAGGCAGTTCTTGAACAGGATCGACAGCCTGTGACCATGTTGAACGACCGTGTTCTGGTCGATCTTCCTGCGAGTGAGGGCGAACGCCGCTCGCGGGCTGGAATCCTGATTCCGGCCACCGCCGAGGTGGCGAAGCGTTTGAGCTGGGCTACCGTCGCTGCGGTCGGTCCTCACGTGCGCACCATCAAGGTCGGCGATACGGTGCTCTTTGATCGGGAGGAGTGTTTCGAGGTTGAGGTCCACGGGGAGCAGTATCTGATCGTCCGCGAACGTGACCTGCATGCGGTGGCCTCCTCACGACTGGACTCGGGAACCGGGCTCTACCTATGACCCAGTCGGCAGGTTCCGCGGCGCGGCCCGGGAGGCCGGTCGAAGTTACCGAGGCGCAACTCGCCGGCGTCCAATTTGGCCCGGACGGACTCTTGCCCGTCGTCGTGCAGGAGCGACACACCAACGAGGTGTTGATGGTTGCCTATATGGACCGCGAGGCGCTTCGCCGCACGTGCGAGACGGGGCGGACCTGGTTCTATTCACGCTCTCGCCGCGAATACTGGCAAAAGGGAGAGACCTCCGGAGACCGGCAGTATGTCGAAGAGATCTTCTATGACTGCGATGGCGATGCCCTACTCGTCATGGTGATCCAGGAGGGGCGCGGAGCCTGTCACACGGGAAACCATTCGTGTTTCTACCGCCATTTCGGCGAGGAGTAGCCGGTGATTGCTCCGGATTTTGAACGATTTGTGAGGCTTGCCTCGGACTATTCGGTCATCCCGGTTTATGAGGAGCTGCTCGCAGATTCCTTGACGCCGATTGGAGCTTTCCGCTCGCTCGTGGGAGACGGAGATGGCTTCTTGCTCGAATCGGTCGAGCACGTCGAGCAGTTCAGCCGCTATTCATTTGTCGGACGCCATCCCGTAGCGGCCTTCACGTTCAGCGGAGATCACCTCAGCGTCGTATCGGGCACCTTGCCATCGGGGATTCCAGCGTCCTCGGGAGTGCTATCGGCGCTTGAGGAGTTGTTGGTCCGCTATCGCTCTCCCGCGATCAGTGAGCTCCCGCCCTTTCATGGGGGCATTGTCGGTTACCTCGGCTATGACGTCGTGCGCGAGATCGAGCGGCTGGGCGAGCCCCCGCGCGACGATCTCGAACTGCCCGACGCGATGTGCTCCGTAGTTGGCGAAATCGCCGCGTTTGACCACCACAAGGGCAGAGTCACACTGATCGACAACGTCGTGGTATCCGACGATGGAGCGCCAGACGCGCATGACCTCGGGGTGCTACGGGAGGCGTACAACCTTGCAGCCTCTTCGATTGCGCGCATGCGTCACGATCTCGAGAAACCGGTTCGCGAATCCCTCTCGTCGCCCCCATCTCGCACCGAACAACTCGACTCCTCAGCGGTTCGCCGCGTGGTTTCGTCAGAGTCCTATCAGCGCAGCGTCGCCGCAGCGAAGGAGTACATCCTTGCTGGCGATGCCTTTCAGATTGTGCTCTCCCAGCGCTTTGATCTCGATCTTGGTGTCGATCCCTTCGAGGTCTACCGGGTGCTGCGCCAGGTCAATCCCAGTCCCTACATGTTCTTCCTCCGGCAAAGCGGCGTGTGCGTCGTAGGTGCCTCCCCGGAACCACTCGTCCAACTCCAGTCCGGAAGAGTCATCTCACGGCCCATCGCGGGTACGCGCCGCAGGGGGACAACCGACGAGGAGGACCGCCGTCTTGGAGCTGAGCTCATCGAGCATCCAAAGGAGGTCGCGGAACACATCATGCTCGTTGATCTCGCGCGTAATGACGTTGGACGAGTGGTCAAGTTCGGCACTGAGAGAGTGGATGAATTGATGACCCTTGAGCACTACAGCCACGTGATGCATCTCACCTCACAGGTTTCAGGCGAACTTGTGGAGGACAAGGGTCCGATCGATGTCCTGCGCGCGACGCTTCCCGCTGGCACGGTTTCGGGAGCTCCGAAGGTACGCGCGATGCAGATCATCGATGAGCTTGAGCCCACCAAGCGCGGTCCGTATGCCGGGATCGTCGGCTATTTCGACTTCTCGGGAAATTTCGACACCGCGATAGCGATTCGAACCTTGGTCGTTACGCCCGACGGTCGCGCCTCGGTGCAGGCCGGAGCGGGAATTGTTGCCGATAGCGAC
>DAIDIA010000159.1 GCA_027459565.1 Acidimicrobiaceae bacterium
CGCGATAACGACTTAGAGGATCCAACCAAGGAGTCCGCAGCGGTTGAAAACTTAGGCACCCAGTGAGAACTCCGCGACCAGATCAGTGCGATGTCACAATCGGGTGGGTGCCATTTCGGGAGGTGCCAAGATGGCGCTCGATGCCACCAGGCGCACTCAGAATCTCCTTCCCGATTCAATGCTCGAGGGCCCCGATGGTACCCCGCGAAATCCGGGACACACGAGGCCGGCTCCGGCGGTCCCAAATAAAGCTCCCAGTGATGCTCCGGGACGAGAGGCCGACCTTCAGGACGAGATTCTGGATGTCACCAGGACCCAGAGCTATTCGCGACGAGAGGTCAATCTCTTGATTTGAGTTGCACCTCGAGCTCGCCGAGCACGCGATAACAATCGAGCACGCCAGACACGCTTGAGTTCGGTTCGCGCGATTCGAGGATCGCCGAGACAAACTCGCGGTCTTGAAGCTCGATGCCGTTCATCGAAACCGCAACCTTCGAGACGTCGATCTTCTCGTCATTGCCAGTGAAGAGATCGTCATAACGCGCGATGTAGGTGCCGTTGTCGCAGATGTACCGGAAGAACGCTCCGAGGGGACCGTCGTTGTTGAAGCTCAACGAGAGCGTGCAGATCTTCCCTCCATCGGTGAGGAGCTGAATCGACATGTCCATCGCGATGCCAAGGTCGGGATGCTTTGGACCCTCGACCGCGTTCGCAACAACGACCCTCTCGCCGGTCTGATACTGGAACAGGTCCACCGTGTGCGCGGCGTGATGCCAGAGGAGATGATCTGTCCAGCTCCGCGGCTGGCCAAGCGCGTTCATGTTCGTGCGACGGAAGAAATAGGTCTGCACATCCATCTGGGAGATGGAGAGCTCACCGGCAACAATGCGATTGTGCACCCACTGGTGCGATGGATTGAACCGCCGCGTGTGGCCCACCATGCAGGTGAGGCCGGTCTCGCGCTGCACCTGCTCGACCGCGAGCGCGTCCTCCCATCGATCACACAGCGGGATCTCGACCTGGACGTGCTTGCCTGCACGCATCGCGGCGATCGACTGCTCGGCGTGCATCTGGGTAGGGGTGCAGAGAATCACCGCGTCAACATCATCGCGAGCGAGCGTCTCGTTCAGGTCTGTCGTTGCATGGGAGGCACCATACTTCGCGGCGACCTCCTCGGCCTGCTCGATTCTCCTGCTCACGATCGAGGTGATCTCGACACCATCGATATTCATCAGTCCGTCAAGATGTTTGATTCCAAAGGCACCGGCACCGGCAAGCGCAATTCGCATTCAGGTCTTCCTTTCAGAAATTTCTCATGAGATCTTCTATGTTTCGATGTCGTCTGCCAGTTCTGGCAGTTAGACAGCTCCTACAACTCCTCAACTTCAAAAATCGCGGTCCTTGAATTCTAAATCGCCGCTGCGCTCGACGCTTGGAAGATGGAGCAATCACGCGGTGCTGATATCGCATGTTTCACGGTTTCGTGGCACCGACTACGGATTGATCACGATGCTCACTTACCGGTCCGCATCTACTCGTCTTCGACTCATTCAAAGAGCTCCCGGAGTGACATCGTGCCGAGGATCTCCTCGACCGCGGTGATCTCGTGGGGACTCAACCGGTCAAACAGATCGGCCCAGCTCATCGGGGTGTCCTCAAGATGGTGCGCGACGACCTGGTAGAGCGCAAGTCTCGCCATGGCGCGCTCTTGGGCACCGGGAAGCGGCGGAAGTCCATCGCGCACGGTGCCGAGAACGACAGCGATCGCTCTCTCGATATCTGCTCGAGTGATCAATACGGAGGCATCGGTCCATTCGCGAAAATACGGGTCACTCGCAAGGCGTTCGAAGATCTCGAGAAACCTGTCCGACGGTTCTGTCACCAAGCCCTCCGATCTCGCGCCACCTCGCAAAGGGATTCACCTCCGGCATCTGCCCCGGCACGGGAACTACGCGGTCCGCGGTTGCGACACGTCGCCCTCTCGGTCGGTGATGTCGGTGAAATACCCTGTGCAGATTGTGCCGACAGCGGTCGATCCCTAGGAGGGAATCGGCGGAGCCTCGACGGTCTCGAGCTGGTCGATCCAGTCAAACCCGAGCTGGGCAACCTGTCGTGACGTTGCGCTGATGAACCGCGCAGGGCTGTCACCGCTCTGGAAGTGCTGGTGGATTGCGTAGGCGGGAATGTAGACGAAGTCCCCGCGCTTCCACTCGAACTTCTTCGGCTCCTCGGACCAGGTGAAATCAATCGTCACGTCTGCATCGAACTGCGGATCCCAGTGGAGGTCATATCCGGTGCCCTCGATGATGTAGAGCATCTCTTCGGTCATGTGACGGTGCTTACCGGACTTGCCTCCAACCTCGAGGTACTGCTGGTACATGTCAAGGCAGGGCTCGGAGGTCCCCATCTCACCATTGACCAGATGCTTGATGAGCCCCTGTGGACTTCGCTCCCAGACCTGCTCCTCCGCGGGAACGGCCTTGTGCAGCGTCTTCGCAGTCTCCCGGCTCCTCTTGCTCCGTTCAAGCGACTCCGCGTAGTAGGCAGGTCCGGTCTTTCCGAGCATTGCTCGCTCGCGCTCAGTTGCCATGATCTTGTGCTCCTCGGTCGTGATGGAAATGGATTCGAACTTGGTCGGTCGTCTCAGCAGCCAGGCCTCAGTAGCCCTCCGGTGGCTCCCAGCCCTCGTAGCCTGGAACCGGATCGGTCGGAGACTGCTCGACGAACTTCTGGAACAGAAGGTTGGCGAAGAGGTAGATCGGCTTCGATTTCATGACAAGGCATTTCGCGGGGTTGTCCGGGTCCGCGTTGAAGTGCTGGTGCACACATCCCGGCTCGACGATGCAGATGTCGCCGGCCTTCCAGTCATACCGGATCCCATCGTGGATGTCGTACCCCTCGCCATCGAGGATGTAGAAGAGCGCTCCGTTCATGTGTCCGTGCTTCTGGCTGTACCCACCCGGGGAGAACGTCTCGATGTGGGTCTCGAAGAGTTGGGTCGTTGCGACCTTGCCCGGACGCACAACCGACTTTCCGAAGAACTGCGGTCCACCGTGATAGTTCAGGATCGACTCCGGGTAGACGCGTGGCTGGGCGAGCAGCGTCGGAAGAAGGTCGCCATATGCGCCGCGAAGCTCGCGAACGAAGGTGCGGTCCTTGGTGGAGTCGTGCTCATTCGCGATGTCTCGTGTGATGAAGACCTCGGCGAGCCGCTCTTCGGCTGTCTTGATCTGCTCGATGCTTATGCCCTCAACCGTCATCAGTAATCCTCTTTCACCTGTTGGGCTCCGCGCAGCAAGGTCGGCTGCGATCTGTTACCACCACCGGAAACGAACCCTTGACCATCCGAACGCGGCCAATTCCCGTTCGCAACAAACAGCATCGATCTTACGCATTGCGAAGGATCCGGGCAAGAACGCGCCACCGCTCCAGAAAAGCCGACAGATTCCACGGAATGTGCGGCGCGCCGCGGGATCTGACGGGCCAGGCTGGTTCAGGTTGCGACGACGCCTGGCGCAACTGACGGGTCGCGCGCGACGGTCACCCCTCCGCGGGGTACTCGTCGGTCAGCATCGAGTAATACCGCCATGTCGCGAGCATTCCGACCTCTCCTCCCGCGGAGCCACGACCCTTGTTTGTCTCCTGTGGCTTTTTCATGAACTCCAGATCGATTTCCGGGATCGGCTGGGGATCGCCGAGCAGATACGCCTG
>DAIDIA010000160.1 GCA_027459565.1 Acidimicrobiaceae bacterium
ACGTGGCACAGCCCCTCGAACAAATGCGGACGTTCAGCTCAAAGTTCGTTACCGACGTGGAGGCAGTGATCGGCGATGTGCGAGCCGGCCGCGAACCGAGCGGGCAGATCGCTGCCGAACTTCTTTTGTCAATCGATCTGAAGGCAAAAATCTCTTTTGAAAATGCGATAGCCAATCTCAAGAGCTCGATGGTCTGGCAGTCCAATCGACCCTCGCAACGATTCTTCCGTCGCCGAGGCTGAAGGGGCTAAAGAAATTTCACATTCGAGCTCCTCCACGGCCAAGCTCTACCGCCCTCCCGCGCCAGCAACACGCTTCGAGCCGACTCGCGTTGGTCGGGGTCGCTGGCCAAGCGCGAGGCGCGACGTAACGTGTACCGGACTAGTGGGGGCTTTACACGTTCAATCATGGCGGCATGCAATCTGTCAAGGTAATGCGTGACCGGAGCCTTTGCGCGTCGCGGTCGGTGGTGGCTGCCGGACAAGTCTGACCCGCCGAGAACCGGGTTGTGGTCATTCGTCGACGATTCTCTGAGAACCGAACTCTTACTTGACGGCCCACTCCTCGAAGACGAGATTGAGAAGATCGGCTGGCCGCCTCACGACGAACTTCCGGTGGTATTTGGCGAGACCACCGACGGTTCCCAGGTGACCCTCTGTGATACAAAAACCTGGGCATCATCGGCAATTCACGGTGACGGAAAACGCCGAATAACCGAACGGGTAACGAGTCCCTTCGCGTTCGTCGGTGCCCATCTTTCCGAAGGCATCAACACGACGCTCGTCGCGGTGACGGTGGAATTCGGGCACCTAACCGAATGGATGCAACCGCAACACCCCATCTCAGGAACGAACACTAGCGAGGACGGTGTCCTTCACCTCACCTACGATTTCGCGCTTCCACCCTCAGTTGTCGTCGAATTGGACTCTGCACGAATCGAGTTCAAATACGGATTCCGGGGCAGTAGCAATGGCGCAGACCACGCCTTTTCGACGCCGAGTGTCGTGAACATCTTTCCCAAGCGCCCCATGGCGTACCTCGATCTCGTGACTGAAATGGTGTGGCCCCTCCAACATTTCCTCGCACTCGCATTCGACGCGCCTTGCCGACTGACAGCCGCCCACGCCTTAGCCGATGAGCATTGGCTAATGGAGGGCGCGGACTTTGCGCCAAGAGATTGGGCGTATGTCTTGGAGGTCATCGAACCGAGGCGTCCCAGCGCTGTCGATGGCGAGATGGATGCCATCGACATGCTCTTTGGACTCCGCTGGGTCGAGAACATCGGCGAGCTGGTTCAGCATTGGTTCGACCTGTGGGCCAAGTACCAAGACGGATTGATCCTGATACTCGCCAGTACGATGGAGCCGACGCAGACGCTGCAACTCCGCTACCTGCTTCTCAGCCAGGGTATCGAGGTCTTTCATCGCACCTTTTCCGATGAAAAGCCGCCTCCCGACGCCGACCTGACAGAACACAGAGAGCGCATCCTCGCCGTTGTCGAGAACGATGAAGACCGAACCTGGCTGTCTAAGCGACTGCGAGAAAGAAGCAGACTCTCATTGAGAGACAGGATCGAAAGGATGATCGCGCTCGCGGGCCCGCATACGCAGTCGTTCTTGCGAGACGACTTTGCGGAAGTGGCCGCTGCGACCCGGAACTACCTCACCCATTACGAGCGATCCGGCCGCGCTGCCAGTGGTCAGGACCTCTACCTCCTTGCCGAAGAGGCCTACGTTCTTATCCAGCTCATCCTCTTGCGACTAGTGGGAGTCGAGGAGGAGCAGGCTTGGAAGTTCATCACGATGAGTCGCCGGGGGCGGATACTCCTTGAGTGGAAACGACGAGCGGCGTCGACAACGTAAAACTCTGGCTCTACCCCACTCCTGGCATTACGGGCCGATGGTTTAGTTCTAGCGGGAGTTTCCTGACTATCACCGGACGATCCCGCATCATCGCAGGTTGATGCACATAAATGAGGACCCACCGCGTAGTACCTAGGTCAGCGTGTCGGCGCGTATCGTTCAAGGTTTGTAGGTGGCTGAATGACATGTCGTAACGCCATTGCATTTGTCGTATAGATGTCGTAAACGCCATTTAACTTGTCGTAATTCGCTGTTTTGCCACGAGACAGGCTTTTGGGTCGGGCGGAGGCAGGACCGACCTCTTCAACCAGTTGAGGGCCACAGAACTGAATTTAGAGCGGTTTTAGATCGCCTTAGCTCCAATCTCCGGTTGAAAGGGCGTCCGCTGGATCAACCGATTTCGAAGTACTCGATCAACCGATCGCTCGCATCCTCTGAAAATTTCTTGCCGGGATAGAACCTATGAAACACGTCTCTTGCCTCTTCTGCTGATTCGATCCCAAGGTGATTGAGCAAAAACGCAATATCTGATCGGTCACGCACTCGGGCCGCGTTGAGCTTCATCGCTAGGAGGGTCTCTGGGGAGGCCAGTTCAGTCGTTACGGAGCCATCGACAAGATAAATCGTTGGGATATCTCCGGTAGGGCGGTTTGGGAAAAA
>DAIDIA010000161.1 GCA_027459565.1 Acidimicrobiaceae bacterium
CAGGTTGTTCTCCATTGGTGTCCCGGTCATCGCCACCTTGAACGGCACCGGCAACATCCTGACGTGCTGGTAGGTCTTCGAGTGGCGGTTCTTCACGAACTGAGCCTCATCGAGGAACAGACCACCCCAGTCGAGTGCCGCGTATGCTTCGTACTCGAGGCGGAACAGGGCGTAGGAGGTGATTACCACGTCGGCTCTGGCGATCTCCGCGAGTGAAACGCCGCGACGTCGCTCGGTCGCGCTGATCGCCTCGACGCGAAGTCCCGGCGCGAACCGGCGACACTCCACCACCCAGTTCCCGACGACACTTGTCGGCGCGATCACGAGATAGGGTGCGGACGTCAGGCCGCGCTCTTTCGTGTGACAGATCAGGGCCAGGGCCTGGAGCGTCTTGCCAAGACCCATGTCGTCGGCGAGTACCCCACCGAGCCGGTGCTCGTAGAGGAACGCCAGCCAGTTGAAACCCACCCGCTGGTAGGGGCGAAGCGTGGCGTGCAGGCCCTCGGGAGTTGGGTGATCGGTCCGCTCGGTCGCCTCGGTGAGGCCCCGCACCGAGGACTCCCAGGCGCTCGCCTGGGCAGTGACGACTCCGAGGCGATTGAACTCCTCCCACAGACTTGCCTGGAAGCGGCTGAGCCGGACGGTTCCACCCTGAGCTTCGTGCATGGCACGCGCCTCAGCGATGAGCTCCGCGAGGTCGCGAAGCTCATCTCGGTCGAGGGAGAAATAGGTACCCGAAGGGAGAATCAGGTGGGTCTGTCCCTCGGCGAGGGCGATGAAGAGCAGATGGAACGGCACCGGCTCTCCCGCGATGCTCACCTCGACATCCAGATCGAACCAGTCGCCGTCGCCAGATGCCGAGCCAGCCATGCGCACGACCGGCCCGTCGATCACCTCTCGGTAGTCGGGCAGCCCCTCGGCGACCTCGACCGCGACACCCGGGATCTCTGCGATCCGCGGCAGCAGCTCGGCAAAACGAACCGCTGCCATCGCCGAAAGTTCAGCCTCTCCTGCGAGGCGTCGCTCACCCCACGGGGTGACCTCGAAGAGGACGGGCAGCGTGTCACAAAGGCTCGCGAGCGCCGCCAGCGCATCTTCCTCTCCTGACCGGTCCCCGGCCGCGCTTCGACGGGTCCAAAGACCCTCGCGCCAAGAGGAGCCAGCTCTGCCTCTCTCCCAGACGAGAGAGATGCGGTGCTCCCCGTGATAGGTCACCGAGGCGACGAGATGGGTTTGCGCGGGTACCGGCAAGAGAACCGACGCGTCATTCGAACGCACCAGCACCCTCTCACGAAGGAGTGGGTAGACCTCGTCGAGAAATATCCCCTCCTCTCCCTCGGGCACACAGATCGGCTCTTGGGACAAGAGCGCGCGCATCGTGTCGTCAAGCGGAACTGCAAATGGGGCCAGAGAGAGCTCCGGGGTATCGAGTTCCGCCACGCTCACGTCGTCGCTCCACCACGCGATGCCGTGCGCGGGTTGACCGAGCACGATCACGGAACCGAGCGGCACCGCAGTGCCATCGACCTCGACGCGCGGCTCGAGCCGGAGGCCCGAAGGTGTGCGGATTACCTCGATGCTCAACACGGCGGTCGATGGGGAGAGGTTGACAGGGCGCACCCGACGCGACGACAACAGAAGCGGGATCTGGCAGTCACGAGCCTCGCGGAGCAGGTCCCAGAGCCGTCGGGAGTTGATCCTCTCCAGCCAGACCTCGGGATCGTAGCCGTAGTACTCCCGAACATTCGGCAGGCGACTCAGCGCGAGCAACTCCTTGACGAGCGAGACTCTCCCCGCCGATCCGGCGCCCGTCGGTCGTCCGTAGCCGAGATAGTCGAGATTCGACCAGGAGATCCCCGTCCTCGTCCAGTTCCCCGACCGATTCGCGATCACGGGACGCACCCGGATCCCCGGGACGCCGCCTTTTGGCCGGCTGCCTTTCGCGGTCGCCGTCAGAACCAACTCAAACTGCAGGCCGATGTCGGCCGAACGGTGTTCCTCGGCCGGGTCGTCGGCGAGGAGGGCTTTGAGCGGGATCCTCCAGTCTGGGGACGACGGGTCGCTCCCCAACCGCGTGTCGGTCGCAACAGGGGCGCGCGAGACCGAGGGGAGATCCTGCGATCGTCCGGGGGATAGTCGCTCTGTGTCCTTTGCGAGCAAGAGGGCGGCCGCGTGTTTGCAGTTCATCCCGACCGGACAAGTGCACGTGGCTCGAACCGCCACCAGCTGCGCCGAGGGCGACCGCGCGAGCTCGACAAATGCCCGGTACGGCTCGGCCGCCCCACCCTGGATCTCACCGACGACGCGCGTGTTCCCATTCATCCACTCTCGACTCTTCACCGCGCCGCCGTTGG
>DAIDIA010000162.1 GCA_027459565.1 Acidimicrobiaceae bacterium
GCGATCTTCTTCGCCTCGGCCACGAGCGCGGAGACCATCTCGCCCTCGGGAACGACACGCACGATCTTCCCGCGGATGAAGAGGTGTCCCTTGTTGCGACCCGAGGCGATTCCAAGGTCCGCCTCGCGCGCCTCGCCCGGCCCGTTCACGACGCAGCCCATGACGGCCACCTGGAGCGGAATGTTGAGATCGCTCAGAGCAGCCTGAGCCTCGCTCGCGATCTTGATGACGTCGACCTCCGCGCGGCCACACGAGGGACACGCGATCAGGTCGAGTCCCCTGCGCTCTCGCAGTCCGAGTGCCTCGAGCAGCTGCCTTCCCGCTCGTGCCTCCTCGACGGGATCTGCGGTGAGGGAGTAACGCAGCGTGTCCCCGATGCCCTCCGCAAGGAGAGTGGCGATCCCGGCCGTTCCCTTGATCAGGCCAGCAGGCGGTGGTCCCGCCTCGGTGACGCCGAGATGTAAGGGGTAGTCGAAGGTCTCCGAGGCAAGGCGGTACGCCGCGATCATTGTCGGAACGTTCGATGCCTTCACGGAGATCTTGACATCGTGGAAGTCGACCTCGTCAAAGTAGGCGATCTCCATCTTCGCGGACTCGACGAGCGCCTCGGGTGTTGCCCCTCCATACTTCTTGTAGAGATCAGGATGGAGCGATCCCGCGTTGACTCCGATGCGGATCGGAACGCCGCGGTCTTTCGCCTCTTTGGCGACGAGCTTAATCTCCTCTGGCTTTCTCAGGTTTCCGGGGTTCAACCGGAGTCCGTGCACTCCGGCCTCAAGTGCGGCAAGCGCCATCTCGACGTGGAAATGGATGTCGGCGACGATCGGAACCGGGGAACGGGGAATGATGCGGGCGAGCCCTTCGGCAGCCTCGCGCTCGTTGCAGGTGCAGCGCACGACGTCTGCCCCGGCGGCCGCGAGCGCGTAGATCTGCGAGAGGGTCCCATCGACATCCGCGGTCTTCGTCGTCGTCATCGACTGCACCGCGATCGGGGCATCACCACCGATCAGCACCTTGCCGAGCCTGATCTGTCGTGTCTTGCGGCGATTCGCTATAGAGACGGCTTCTGCCATCGTCGAAATGACCTCCCCGGTCCTTCGTCACCAGAGACGAGACCGTCTTCCATCCTAGGGCCTCAGCCAGATTCGCAACCGCCAGACCATACGGTTTGGCCCCACCGGCGGCGGCAGTCAGGGGCGCGACCGGTGGATCGGGAGTCGCGAGCGACTCCGCCGGAGCGCCAGGGATCCGACCCAACGCGCGTATCGGTCCCCAGGTCCAGCCGTCATTCTGCGTCTCGCCGCGAAACGCTGTGAATCCGTTTCCTTCGAGTCCGCGACACCGTCGCGAAGCAGGCGATCAGCGGCCGGGGAGAGTGACGGGTTGGACGATGTTCGCGTACAGCGCCGCGACGCCCATCACGATCATGAACGCCATGAAGAGCGCAACGATCGGGGTGAGCTTCGTGACGTCCGCGTGGTACGCGCGGCCCCTGCGTGATCTGATGCGCTCGTAGACGGCGACGACCACATGTCCGCCGTCAAGGGGAAGCATCGGAAAGAGATTGATGAATCCCACGAAGAGATTGATCGCAACGAGGATGTAGATCAACAACGCGACGTTCCGCTGTGCGGCCTGGGCACCAATCGCGACGGCCCCGTAGATCGAGAGCAGCTGGCCGCTGCCACCCGAGCCGCTGCCGCCCGATGCCTTCGCGGGATGCTGGTTCGCGGTGACGACATTGTGCGCGAACGACGACAGACCATGCAGCGAAAAGACCTGGCCGATCCCCCCAAAGGTCTGAGAGGTCATCGTGCCGAGCATTGCGCCAGACCGGACCAGCGCATTGACGGGGTTCGTCGTCTGGTTCGTCGTGAGGAAGTTGATCTCAACGCCGATCGCTCCAGATGGTTTTGCATTCTTTGGAGCAAGCGCGACGACGCCCTGGGGGGTCTCGATCCTGATTGTGCGCCGGTCCTGCGGGCGCACGGAGAGGCTGACGTCATGGCCGTGACGGAGCACGACAACCCTGAGCAGTCGACCAGGATGCGATTCGATGTAGGTCACGAAATCCGATGGATTCGAGAAATGATGTCCGTCGATCGAAACGAACTCGTCACCGGGCTTGATCCCGGCTCGCTCCGCCGGCGAGGGGGAGCCGACGAAGGTGCTCACGCTCGCGACCTGCGCGGTGGATGACGTCGGCACGCCGATGAACGAGAACATCGTAAAGAGCAGGACGAAGGCCATCACGATGTGCATCGTCGACCCTGCAACAGCGACAAGGATCCTCCGCGGGAAGGTGGCCTCGCGATAGCTCCTCGCCTCGTCCTCGGGCGCAACCTCCTCCGCGGAACTCATTCCGACGATCCGGACATAGCCGCCAGCGGGAATCAGCTTGATTCCGTACTCGGTCTCGCCGCGCCGAAATGACCAGATGCGCGGTCCAAAGCCGAGGAAGTACTCCGTGACCTTCATCCCCGAGAGTTTGGCGGTGACGAAATGCCCGAATTCATGGACCATGACCATTGCGACGAGCGCGAGGACGACAACGAGTACCCAGAAGCCATGGAAGACGAGCGCGAGGACGAAAGATCCCACGATCAGGGCGACAAGGCGCAAGATCGAGAGTCGGTTGTCCGTGGGAGCGACCGCGACCTTCGGATCCACCGCCGACGGGGTCTCACCACGCGAATTGGGATCAGTCATTGTCACATTGCGCCTCTTCTTGACAACGACTCTACGGCGAGGAGGTGCGGATCAGTGCGCGGCCACAAGGGCGACGTCGCGGGCCACTTCGCGCGCCCGCGCGTCCGCCGCCAGCACATCCTCAATCTCGACGAGGTTTGTCGGCTCGTAACGCTGCAACGTCTCGTCGACGATATCGGCGATGGTCGTCCATCCAATGCGACCCTCGAGAAATGCCGCAACTGCGACCTCGTTCGCGGCACTCAGCCAGGCGGGGGCTGATCCGCCCTCGCGACCCGCGGCGTACGCGAGATCGAGGCAGCGGAAGGTCGAGCGGTCAGGCGTCGAGAAATCGAGCTGTCCGAGTGCGGTCCAGTCAATTGCGCCGAACTCCTCGGGGAAGCGATCGGGATACGAAAGGGCGTATCCGATCGGAAGGCGCATGTCCGGATACGAGAGCTGACAGATGGTGGCGCCATCGGACCATTCGACCATCGAGTGGACGATCGACTGGGGGTGCACGACGACCTCGATCTGGTCGTAACTGACTCCGAAGAGTTCGTGGGCCTCGATCACCTCGAGTCCCTTGTTCATCAGGGTCGATGAATCGATCGTGATCTTCGGGCCCATCTTCCACGTTGGATGTGCGAGCGCGGCCTCCACGCTCACATGGGCGAGCTCCTCGCGTCCCATCGAGCGGAACGGACCGCCCGAGGCGGTCAGGAGCATCCGCCGAAGCTGTCGCGGAGCAACCATGAACTCATCAGAACTCTCCACCTCGCCACGGTGGTTCTCTTGCCCGAGACACTGGTGGATCGCACAGTGCTCCGAGTCGACGGGGACAATCTCCGCGCCAGCCGTCGCACGCGCGCGCTGCACGACCGGGGCCGCAGCGATCAGCGACTCCTTGTTCGCGAGCGCGAGACGACGTCCCGAAAGGAGCGTCGCCACCGTCACCGACAGTCCGGCGAACCCGACAACTCCGTTGACCACGACGTCGCCCATGCGCGCAATCTCCGCAAACGCCGCGTCGCCAGCGATGAGCGTGGTCCCCGCGGGCAGCCGCGGTTCAAGCTCGCTCGCCAATGCTGCATTGCCGAGCGCCACGACCTCCGGATGGACCGCGTGCGCCTGGTCGACGAGGAGATCTACCGACGAGTACGCGCCGATCGCGTGAACGTTGAAGAGGTCGGGTCGACGTGAGACGACATCGATCGTCTGGGTGCCGATCGATCCCGTCGAGCCGACGATGCTGACGGACTTGGCCACCTAGTTCTTCCCAAGCAATCGCAGCAGGAGGTAGGACGCGGGAAGCACGAAGAGCATCGCGTCGATGCGGTCGAAGATTCCGCCGTGGGCCGGAAGGATCCTGCCCATGTCCTTGATGCCAAGGTCCCTCTTCGCGACCGACTCGAACAGGTCTCCAATCGGCGCGAAGACGACCACGACGACGCCAAGCAGCGACGCGCTCAAGTAGGTGAACGGATGGATGTGCACAACGAGCGCTACCGCGACAATCATCGTCAGGACCGTACCGCCGATGAGGCCCTCGCGGGTCTTCCCGGGGCTCACCCGCGGAGCGATCTTGTGTCTTCCAAGGCGCGCACCTACGGCATATGAGCCGACGTCGTGCGCAACCGTCAACGCAACCGCGCCGACGATGTAGGCGACACCGTGGCGGTTCGGGAACGAGTTGGGATTCAAGATGAGTCCGGCGAACGAGCCAAGGATTCCCGTC
>DAIDIA010000163.1 GCA_027459565.1 Acidimicrobiaceae bacterium
TTAATTGCAAGCTAAGAGCAGTGCTTTCGTCAATCTGATTGGAGTCTCCCAAAAGAACACTTCGGCCCTTAATTTTCCTACCGCTTCCGTCGCGCGGGGCCACGAACTTCGTGACATTTCACGTGAGAGCCGGCGAAGCTCAGTGCATGAACGCGCCGCCATCAACGACAATCGTCTGGCCGTCGATGAAGTCGCTGTCTGACGAGGCGAGAAAGGAAATGACTCCAACCAGATCCTCTGGTGTCTCGACCTTTCGGATCGCGCGCTCCGAATGGGCGCGTGCAACCATAACTTCGATCCGTTCTGGCGTCTTAATGTCATTGGTCATTGTCAGTCCAGGTGCGACGCAGTTCACCCGGATACCGTCGGCACCGACTGTCCGTGCGAGGCTTCGCGTAAATCCGAGCAAGGCGGACTTCGAGGTAACATACTGCAACATGGTGCCCGCGGATCCTCGAAAGACGGTGCCCGAACTGATATTGATGATCTTGCCGTAGGACCGCTTACGCATATCCGGTATTACCGCACGCGCGCACAACCATGTACCAAGAACATTCACGCGTAGAACCTTCTCAAAGTGCTCGAACGTCAGGTCCTCGATAGCCGCCTCCACCACGGGCACCTTGGTGAACATCGCAGCATTGTTTACGAGCACGTCCACCCTGCCAAAGGCCTCAATTGCGCCCGCAACCATATCGGTCACCTGCTGCTCGTTCGCGACGTCGGTAGCAATCGCGACTGCAGTGTGGCCCTCCGAACATATCTCGCTTGCAACCTGATCTCCAGCAGCCGCGTCGAGTTCCGCGATGACAACGCTCGCCCCCTCGGCGGCAAGACGATGCGAATAGGCGCGGCCAATCCCGAAGCCACCGCCGGTCACAACAGCCACCCTGCCATTGAGTCGTTGTTCGGAAAATTCCATCGTCATAGCCTTTTCAGGAACGGAGTGACACGCGAGACAAGTTGTCGCACCCATTGACGAGATCGCCTCATCGGCACCCTTGCACCTATTCCCCTATCTTTCATTGCCATCGGTGTTGCATCGCCCGCTCAAGCGCTGCACGGAGCACCTCTTCACGCCCGCCAAAGCCAGCCGCTCCCCCGGAGCCGACGCCCAGATAGTGCTCGATCACCGATTCGTCGGCGAGCATCTCCGCGCCGGTTCCGCTCATGGTGATCGTACCCTTCTCGATCAAGAATGCCTGCTTCGCAGCGGCGAGCGCTAAACGACCGTTCTGCTCAACCAGGAGGACTCCCTTGCCTTTTTCGGAGAGAGTGCCAATTATCTCAAAGATCCGTTCGGTGATCTGAGGAGCGAGGCCAAGTGACGGCTCATCGAGCATCAGGTAGCGGGGATCCGACATCAGACCGCGTCCCATCGCGAGCATCTGCTGCTGGCCACCAGAGAGCGAACCTGCGTAGTTGCGAAGCCTCGATCGCAGCTCTGGAAAAATCTCGAGCACCTCTTCGAGACGTCGGTTGACGAGGTGGCTCTCGCGCGTCGCGTATGCACCAAGGATGAGATTGTCAGAGACGCTTAGGTTGGTGAATACTTGCCGACCCTCGGGAACATGGACGACGCCCGCCCTGACCATCTGGTCAGCCGACGCGCCGCTCATCAGTTTGCCGTCGACGCTCACCTCACCGCATGTCAACTTCAAGAGTCCAGATATAGCCTTCAGAGCAGTCGACTTGCCCGCACCATTCGCACCGACCACTGCGACCACGCTGCCCGGTTCGATGCAGAAGCTCACGCTATGGAGTACCTCTACCCCGTCATAGCCCGCAGAGAGATTTGAAACTTCAAGCATCAGGCACTCGCCTCGACCTTCCCAAAATAAGCCCCGATGACAAGCGGATCGCGCTGGACCTGCTCGGGTGATCCAACGGCGATTACCTGCCCGGCGTCCATCACCACCACGCGGTCCGCAACTCCCATGACGAGTGACATGTTGTGCTCGACAACGAGCACCGTATGTCCAACCGATCGGATCGCAAGCAACATGGCCGCAAGTTCGGCGGTCTCCGCTTCGTTCATTCCCGCTCCCGGTTCGTCAAGGAGAATGAGGCGGGGGTGGGCCATGAGTGCCCGCACCAGTTCAACGGATTTCTGCGCCGCGAGAGGCAGGACATCGGCAAGGTCTGATGCCCTATCGGAAAGCCCAACGACATCGAGCATCAGCATCGCCTGACGTTCGAGGTCGTGCTCCTCGCGCCGGCTACGGCTAAGGCGCAGCGCCTGATTGAGATAACCGGCCGTTCCCATGCGGTATCCCCCAACGAGTACGTTCTCGAGAACGCTCAGCTGCGGAAAGATGCGCGACGTCTGAAAGGTCCTCAACAACCCAAGGGAGGTCACCTCGTTTGGTGGGATTCCCGTAATGCTCTCGCCCCACAACTCCACATCTCCTGCGTCTGGGCGGTAGATGTTGGTGATGAGGTTGAATGTCGTTGACTTGCCGGCTCCGTTGGGTCCGATCAGCGCACAGATCGAGCCTGTGTCGACCTCAAAGCTGACATCGTCGACCGCGGTGACGCCCCCGAACGCCTTCGTCAAATGGCTTATCCGAAGTGCCGGAGCGTGCGCGGATTCGACCCATTCGGTCTTGCCCGGCTGGATCCCCACCTGAGCGATCTCTGAGTCCACAACGTCGAGCTCGGTCGGTTGGATCTGTGCCAAAGGAGAAGATGTGCTGGGACGGTCAATACCCAGGGAAATCGTGCCATCCCTTTGAATCGAGCTATCGGTCACGAACGCGAGCGCCGGCTCGGAGGCAGCCTTTCCTCTCATTCGATACCTTGAAAACAATCCATGCGTTCGGTTCAACAGTCCGACAAGACTGCCGTAGATGCCGGTTGGTAGGTAGCGGAGGAAGGCCACGAGCAGCGCACCTTCGAGCAGCGGCGCATAGTTGGCGATCGACTGGAAGACAAGGGGGACGTAAGTGATGATGCCGACTCCGATCAACGGGCCGACGACGGTTCCAAGGCCGCCGATCACCACCATCGTCATCATGGCGAGCGACTGTCCACTGCTAACCATGTCGGGTGATAGATAGCGGAAGTAGTCCGCGTAAAGGCTGCCCGCGATTGAGGCCATGCTTGCGCTGGTCACGAACACTGCAATCTTGGCTCTCGGCGTATTGAGCCCGAGCGACCGAGCTCCGGTTTCGTCACTGTGCATCGCCCGGAGTATCCGCCCGCGGTTGCTCCGCACCAGATTCGCAGTTCCGATCAGTGCGACGAGGACAATCGACCAGATCAGATAGAAGAACTTCTTATCGTCGTCAAACGCATACCCGGCGATGGAGAATACGGGAATACCGGACAAACCCGACGGTCCGCCAGTGATTGTGAGATCGGCCGCGAGGGTCGGCACGAGAATTCCAAATGCCAATGTCACGATGGCGAGATAGAGCCCCCGGACCCGACTGCAGACAAGCGCAAGCACCGTAGCGACTGCAATCGTCAGCACGAGGCCAACGGCGAGGCCAACAACCGGTGACACGTTGTACTTGGTCGTGAGGATCGCGGTGGCATAGGCGCCGACACCCATGAAGCCACCCTGTCCAAGGCTCACCTGGCCCGCCACTCCGGTCAGAAGGTCAAGGCCGACGACCACAAGAGCGAACACACCGGTAATGTCGACCGCCCGCATATCGCCGGCAGGCATAAAACTAGGCATTAGGAGCGTCACAACCACGAGGATCGCGGCGATAACACGCGCATCTGCACGCGCCATCCGCGGAGATACATGCACCTTCCCGCGCGCCCGCACCGCAACGTCCGCGCGGTTTCCCCGCTGCCGTGCGAGAAGTCCCTGTGGTCGCACGACGATGACCGCAATCATGACCACGAGTGTCAAGGCGCTGCCAAGCA
>DAIDIA010000164.1 GCA_027459565.1 Acidimicrobiaceae bacterium
GATTCCCATGTGATTGAGGAGCCGACGCTCTGGGAGGGGGTCTTGCCCGAGGGCTATTTCGGGGCACATCGGTTCTATGAGCGCGACGGTCGGGTGGATCCCGTTGCGCGTCTCGATGAGATGGCGCTCGACGGCGTCGACGGCGAGGTGCTCTATCCCTCGCTCGCGCTCCGGCTCTTCGGTCTGGAGGACCAGTCCCTCCAAGAGCGAGCCTTCGAGCGGTACAACTCCTGGATGATCGACTTCTGTCAGGTGAATCCGACAGCGCTCATCGGGATCGGTCTCATCTCGACCTACGACATCATCCGCGCGATCGCGGAGCTCGAACGGTGCGCGCGCGGAGGCCTTCGGGGCTGTGAGGTGTGGCAGTCGCCCCATCCCGACCTTGCCTTCACGAGCAGGCACTATGAGCCGTTCTGGGAGGCTGCGGCATCGCTGAACATGCCGGTCAGCCTGCATATTCTCACGGGATTTCGCTACGGTCAGAAGGAGTCCTCGGCGGTGTCTCATCCCGAGGGATCCATCGAGCAGATCACGGACGCGTACAAGGTCTCCGTGACGCGGAAGCTGCTCATGGTGAGCGACTCGCTTGTCGAGATCATGATGTCGGGAGCACTTGACAGGAATCCTGGCTTGAAATTCGTGGTTGTCGAGAATGAGATCGGATGGATCCCCTTCCTCTTTGACCAACTCGACTACTACGTCAATCGATTTCGCGAGAGTCGTCCGACGGGTCTTTCGAAGCCGCCTTCGGAGTACTTCGGCGAACAGGTCTTCTCCACCTTCTTCCGTGATCCAATCGGATCGAAACTGCTGGGATGGTGGAAGGGGGCGAGCGGTTGCATGTGGTCGAGCGACTACCCGCACGCCAACTCGACGTGGCCGAACTCCCAGCAGGTTGTCAAGGACAACCTCGGCTATCTCGACGAGGCGACATTTCACAATGTCGTGCGAGGTACTGCACTCAGGCTGTATTCGCTCGATGAATCCCGGTGAGTCACGACAAGACTGCGCGCCAACTTCGATCTGAGCTTTCCGCGTTCGTTTGGCGCATTCAACGCGATTCATTGAAGTCATCACGTCCGTGGCACGTGCTTCAAACGCGCCCGAATAGTTTCGTATGTGTTCGTGTAGCGATGGCCGGTCGGTCCGATTGAGGTCCGGGACGCGCTGGCATCTCGACGCTGAGGGCCCATGCGTGTCACCGGAATGGACGCGTTTTGTGTCGGTGATCTGTCTCAGTGACGCGCGAGAAACT
The DNA here is from genome assembly GCA_027459565.1 of Acidimicrobiaceae bacterium. Classification (GTDB taxonomy): domain Bacteria; phylum Actinomycetota; class Acidimicrobiia; order Acidimicrobiales; family Bog-793; genus CAIVND01. The sequence continues at coordinate 1,259 of DAIDIA010000164.1, forward strand.
CGCCAACTGCCAAATTGAATACTCCCGCGGTTTCGACATGGAGTGCGTGAGCCACGTCGGGTATCACGATCAACTCCGAGCTGGGGAGCGTCTCGGCAAGATATTTCGAGGTGTCGAGATGACCCGGTGAGGAGTAGTTGTCCTCTTCGCCGACGATCACCAACGTATCTACCGAAATCTCCGCGAGACGGCTTTGCGTGTTGTGACGGACACGCGCGTCAAGGTGACGCAGGTAGCTCAGAAGGTCTGTGCCGAATTGACCGCGATGGGTCGCGACGAAGCGTTCGATCGTGTCAGGACTGGCATGGAGGAACATATTCGATCCGCGCAGGTGCTCCTCGTGATATCGCGGCCATCCGAGCTCGACAAACTCCGCGGCGTGTTCTGGAGTGATGCCGGGGAGATGTGGACGGTCATCGATGGGTCCGGGCCCCGTTGCCGCGAGGACTAAAGATCGGACGCGCTCTGGGTGATCAAGCGTCATCCACTGAGCGACACGTCCTCCCATGGAATGGCCGACCAGATGAACGGGCTCGTCTACACCGATCGCGTCAAGCATTCCGAACGCATCGTCGGCGAACATCCGTGTCGTGTACCGCCCAGCGGGTCGGTCGGAACGACCGACGCCGCGGTGATCGAAGACGATGACCCGATACGACGGCGAGAAATACGGCACCTGTTCGAGCTTCCAGTGCTCACCACTCCACCCCGTCCCCGAGATGAATACGAGTGGCGTTCCGTCGCCGTATTGTTCGTAGTACATGCGGGTGGTACCAGACATGACGTAGGGCACATCAATCTCCTTCGATTCCAGATGGTTCACCGTGGAGCGATTACATGTTCTTCAATGGTTGCGAACACATTTCGTCCTGAACCTTGATTTTTGATCATAACTTTCTGCGTAGCTTTTAACACGAATAAAGAAAACCAAAGTTCTTACAAAAAGAACAAAATTGGATTGCGGTCACTATGAGGCATTGAGAAATGATTGAAAACGGATATCAAGGCGATATCGATCAGGTTTTTCCGTTAATCGCCGAGGCGAAAAGAGCACCTTATTGTGCATCTCCTGCAAGCCATGGCGCAACATTGGCCCGTCAATTTCATGCATGAGTTGACGATTGATCTTGACGACGGAGTCCGGTGTAATTCCAAGCAGATTCCTGTCAAACGCGGCGTGATGAATCTTGCAAAGAGCGAGTCCATTTGAGATCACAGGATCACCATCATCTTTGTTATCTTCAATAATGTGGGCTGCATCAAGTAGCTCCACGTGTTTTAGATGACATACAGCGCACGCTGATGAATACGCGTGCAAAACGCGCTCTCGAAAGATGGGCTGGTGGAGGCGCTGTCTGGTAGTTCGTAACGCGTATCTTCGCTCAGTCAGGGTGAGCGATTGCAGGTCCAGACCAATCTCGCCTCGCATGAATCCAAGTACGAACTCGTGGCTCTCGGGAGATTCGTTGATGATGAACACTGGATGAATCGCGCGATAAATACCTCTTCGTACACCGATGAAATAGACAAGCGGGAGGCCCGCGTCCATCGCAGCCCTTAACGATCTATTCGTCGACAGTCCGGGATCCATGCCCTCATACTTGTAACGCTGGTACCCATCTTCGCCTAAGACATCTTCATACGGTCGATCGCGACCGCTTGGTACGAATGCGGTAGTGATTGATAATGCAGCATTCAGTTGTCGTGGTTTATGTATCCCGTGACCTCTCGTCTGGCGAATGACGAACATTTC
>DAIDIA010000165.1 GCA_027459565.1 Acidimicrobiaceae bacterium
GTAATTGATCGTGATGCGAGTCAACTCCCGCGCCCGCGCGCGGAGCACCTCCTCGGTGCGGTACTGGGGGAGTCGCTCGTTCTTCTGGAAGAAGTACTGATCGACGACTCCGAGACCCTCGGGCAGATACCAGTAGCGCGACATGAGGTTCCCATAGGCGGTGATGCCACCGATGGGATATCCCGGCGGCAAGAGGCGTGCGGCGCGCAGTTCTTCGAGACAACCCCAGAAGTAGAAGTGCTCCAGGCTGCGGTGCATCAACGACTGCCCCTTCGGGATGGTGCCGACACGCTCGCGACGCTCCATCACCACGCAGTCGATGCCGCGCTGGGCGAGATCGATTGCGAGCGCCATGCCGACGGGACCGCCGCCGACGATGATCACCTCGGTGTCACGTTCCACAGAGTCCCCTGTCATCGCGTCGATCCAAGTCGTTCGAGCAGGTCAGAGAGTGCCGGCTCGGGTGCGGCGAATATGGCCCCACCACTGGATTCGATGAGCGTCTCGACCTGCAGGTTGACAAGCGTTGCACGGTTGTCGCCACTTGCGCGCCGATCAAGACGAAAGCCGCTCGCAGTCCGGCCGAGTCCGACACCGTAGCCGACCTCCGATGCGGTCCCGTCGTCGACCGTTGGGCCGTCGAGACACGCCAGAATCCCATCGCAGCGTTCGATCATGGCGATGTTCGCCCTTCCGACCCGCCGGTTCGCCTGCGCGATTGCCTGTATGTCCGCGCCACCCGCACACAGTTCGCCAAGCACTCGTCCCTCCTCGGTGCTCCACGGGTCGAGCGCTCGTGCGCCATTGCCCTCGATGAGCGCGACGAGCGCATCATTGAATGCACGCGTGTACGGGAGGAATCCGAGAGGGCTCGCGAGGTAGATCGAGAACGGCATGGTGATTGACCGTTGCGATTCTCAACCGGACTTCGCCGCGGACCGGCGTTTGAGGGCATGCTCCGCGAACGTTCGCTTGCCTCCGGTCTCGGGGACCCTGAACGCGACGATCGTCGCCGCGATACCGCCGGAGATGCCGACGAACAGGAACGAGGCCGCGTAGCTCACGGTCGCGAGAGAGGCAAAGATCAGTGGAGAGAGCGCGACCCCTCCCTGGCCAACGAAACGCCATATTCCCAGGAACTTCCCCCGCGCCTCGGGTGGGGCGACATCGGCGCCGACCGTCTGGATCGATCCTCCGGTGATGCCCTGGAAGAACGCCGTGAAGAGGAAGATGGTGACATAGACGGCGACGGTCATGTTGAATATCGCGGTGAGAGCCAGTCCGATCATCGTCACGGCGACGCCGCCGAAACCCGGGACCATCGTCCGCTTGCGGCCGAATCGATCCATCGCCCATCCGGCGACGAATCCAATCGGCAACATGATGAACGCGGCGGCCGACGCGAGGAAGCCGATCTGGTCGGGTTGGAGGTGGTAGCGAAACGCCGCGTAGAGATTCAAGAGGCTGGCCTGGATCGGGCCGCGCGCGCACGCGGCGAAGAACGCGATCGCGAAGTAGTTCGCTCGTGTCGCGAGGAGGCGTCGGTAGGTATAGACCTGAGGCGCCGGTTCGTGCATGCCTGATGTGGATGTCGTCGGAACCGTGGTATCCGCGCGAACGACCTCGCGTCTCGGGGTGTCCTGGATGTAGCGGTAGGCGGGTACAAGCGCGAGCAGCGCGAGCACTCCGTAGGCGACGAACGGGGAGCGGATGCCCCACGAGGTCGCCATGAAGCCACCGATGAGCGGTCCAAGGGCGCGTCCCGTGTTGTCCATGCCGAACATCCAGCTGACCTGGCGTCCTCGCTGGTCGGGCGACGAGCCGTGCGAGATCCCGGCGAGACGTCCCATCAGCCACAGCTGCGCGGCGAAGCCATCGGCGAACCTGAGCACGAGGAGCTCGGGATAGGTGCGCGCCCACACCACCGCAAAGGCCATCACGGCGGTGAGGATCGGGCCCATCAGCATGACCCTGCGTCTGCCGAATCGATCGATCAGCCAGCCCGCGGGGAGCGCACCAGCGACATTTCCGATGAGGAACGAGGTCGTGATGCCGGTTGCGACGGCAAACCCGACGTGGAATGACTGCGCGATCGCGGGTATCGACGGGACCGCGATCCCGGTTCCCATCGCGAGGATCAGAGCGGGAAGGTAGGTCGAGTTGAACGCCGCCCAGGACCACGCCTTCATTCCCTCTGACGGGGAAGCGGCCGCTCCTCGCTGCACCTCGGTCCGGCTCGCCTCACTCATGAATCGATGACCCACCCCTGTCAAAGAAAATGTCCGAACCACTCGGTCTGTGATCCGACCCACTGACGCGAGACGAGAGTCTGGACCGACTCAGAACGTTAGTTCCCGACTCAGGAAGCTGGCCATAAAGATGGCGAATTACCAGCTCGCCCGGCTGGGGCTCTCGAACGAGCGATCGCCGACGATGACAATGGGGGTAATCTGGATGATCAGATTTTTCCCGAATTTCCCGGGCAGCCACGTTGCTGTCGGTTTGAGCTAAAGGATGCCCGTGTTCGAGCAGCGCTCGTTTATCGACATCAATGAGGTTGAACAGCCAAACACCGAACTCGCTGTGGAGCAGCGCTACGTGGCGATGCTCTATGCAGCTCTTGACCGGTATCGCGACAAGATCCGTGCGCAGCTGAGCGACATCCGGGCCGCGTCGGCGACGGGAACGCACCAATGGAGGACCGAACGCGAGGCGCTCGCATACAACCTCGAGCGGAGACTTGCCGGAATCTCGATCGGGGATGCGCCCGTCTGCTTCGGGCGTCTCGATCTCGAAGATGATTCCGTCCTGCACATCGGCCGCGTCGCCATCAGCGGTGACGACCAGGAGGTGCTGCTCGTTGACTGGCGCGCCCCGGTTGCCGCGTTGTTCTACCGGGCGACCTCCGGTGCGCCCGAAGGCGTGCGTATGCGCAGGCATCTGCTCGCAAAGGGCCGCGACGTGATTGACATCGATGATGAGATCTTTGACCGAGATCTTCTGGAACACAGCGATCCGAGCACGCTCCACGGCGACGCAGCGCTGCTCGCGGCCGTCGGGCGTGCACGCACCAACCAGATGGGTGACATCGTCGCGACGATCCAACGCGAGCAGGACGCGGTCATCCGCTCCGAACTCTCCGGGATCCTCGTCGTCCAGGGCGGTCCGGGCACCGGCAAGACGGCGGTCGCGTTGCACCGCGCGGCCTACCTTCTCTATGCGCACCGCAACCGCCTCATCCAGAACGGCGTCCTCGTGGTCGGACCCAACCGGGTGTTCTTGCACTACATCGAACAGGTGCTTCCCTCGCTCGGGGAGACCGGAGCGATGCTCGCGACTCCCCAGGGTCTCTATCCGGGGGTTCGGCCGACGCGCCATGATGATCTCGTCGCGGCTCGCGTCAAGGGCGATCTCGTGATGGTCGATATCCTCAAGCGCGCGATCGCGGACCGCCAGCGCGTGCCCCGCGAGGATCAGGTTCTTGCATTCGAACGCGTCCGACTCCATCTGCCAAGGGCCGTCATCCGCAGAGCACGCGATATCGGCCGCTCAAGAAGGCGGACACACAACCAGTGTCGAGCGGCGGTCGAGGGAGCCCTGACGGAGTACCTCGTCGCGCAGGTTGTCGCGGCGACGACCTCGTCGGGTGATCCGGCTCCCTCGCCCGACGAGGTCCGGTCGATACGCCGAGCGATCTCGCACTCGCGCGATTTCCGGATCGCGATGGAGCGGATCTGGCCGATCCTCACCCCGGAGCAGCTTCTCAACGACCTCTTCGGCATCCCGGCGCTCCTGCGCTCTGCCGCTGAGGCTCTGAGCGAGGAGGAGCGGGCAGCGCTCGCGCGGACCCGTCAGGAGAATGCCGTCGGAATCGACTGGACGATCGAGGACGTCGCGGTCCTCGATGAGGCCGCGGAGCTGCTCGGTCCCGCCGATGATGCGAAGCGTCGGCGCGACGAGCGCCGCCAGATGACCGAGCGCAAGGAGGAGGCGGCCTACGCGCAGCAGGTGCTCGGCACGTTCCGCGTGGATCTCGACATCGACGCCGAAGTGCTGGCAGATCGTTTTGCCGGCAAGGGTCCCGAGGATCTCGCGGCGCTCGCGGCCACAGATCGCACCTGGAAGTTCGGTCATGTGATCGTCGACGAGGCACAGGAGCTCTCGCCGATGACATGGCGGATGATCTTCCGACGCAATCCGACGCGATCGATGACGATCGTCGGCGATCTTGCCCAGGCGAGCTCGCCGTGGGCGCCACCGAGCTGGGGATCGGTGCTTGACCGCTACGGCGCCGATGGCTGGCGCCAGGTTGAGTTGACGGTGAACTACCGCACTCCGCGCGAGATCATGGAACTCGCCGCTCCGGTGCTTCACGCGGGGTCGCCGGGCGTCGTGGCTCCGGGAGCGATACGGGACGCGGGCTATCTCCCCGTCGCGTACGAGAGCACTCCGGACCAACTCGGAGTCAGCACCTACCGCGCGGTGGCACACGAGCTGCACAGCCTCGAAGAGGGACGGCTCTGCGTGCTTGCACCGGGAGCGCTGGTCGACGAGATACGGGCGACGCTCGCTGGCCTGTTGCCGATATGGTTCGCGAGCGGGACGCGTACCGTCGACGCGCGCGTCGTTCTCCTCGATGTGCGCGACGCGAAGGGTCTTGAGTTCGATGTCGTCGTTCTCGTCGAACCCGAGTTGATGGTCGAGTCATCGCCGCGCGGGCTGAGCGACCTGTATGTCGCGTTGACCCGGGCAACCCAGCGGCTGGTCATGGTGCACGCGAAGGGGCTTCCCGAGATCTTCCCTCCCACCTGCTACGAACGGCGCGACCTTCCGCTCACCTGACGGTTCGGGCCCAAAGCACCTGTGGAGACACGTTGATTGAGCGATGACCACAGCCCCCTACGCTTGATGGGGGGCACCGCGGGAGGCTCATTGTGAAAGGACTCCCGGGCGTCCGGGCGAGAGGACGGACCTTGTACGTTGCAGAGGGAGACGGAGTGGATAACGAGGCGAGGAT
>DAIDIA010000166.1 GCA_027459565.1 Acidimicrobiaceae bacterium
GACGCCGCTCCTCGTCGACCCCTTCGCTGGCTTGGTCTTGGACACTCCGGCGTGCGTCTCTCGCGCGTGATAGAGCGTGCCTTGCGCGAGCCGAGACTTGAGAAGGCACCCGCGTGGTCCGGCGGTCCCCGATCGGCGCTCGAGAACGCGAGTCGCGTCCGGGACAGTTGACGCCTCGCGCACATTTCGATGATCATCCGCCTCCGAGGGCCGATCGGGTGAGCTACCGGCGTCGACAGAACACGGCGACCCCGACGTGAGAAGCAAAGAGATGGTCCGCCGACTACCGTTGTGCCGAGGTTCGCGCATTGAGACGGGGCACTCTCCCGATTTTCGGCACGCGGCGGTGCGACGGGAGCACGTCGAGATCTCGCACGATGACCCTCGAATGCTGCCTAGGGTGCAATGTCGATGAAGCGCTTTGGCAGTCGTTCGAAGACGAGGCGTGTCCACACGAGGAAGAGCGAGGGTCCAGCCGATGCTTGGCAAGATGCCGGGACGTAAATACAGCCTCAAGCGCGAGTGGTCCCGTGTCTTTTTCGTCATGCTCTTCCTGCTCCTCCTCGCGGCGGGAACGACGATTGCAGGCATGCAGATTGTCGTCGGTGAGCTTCGCAACAGCGCGGCGCACCTGCAGGTGCAGACGGACACGATCGCAACCCTGCGGGCTGCAATCGTGAGCCACGAGGAGATTGCGCACAAACTCCTTTCGGACGAGACCATCGACCGACCCCAGTTCCTCCGGCAACAGCGGCACATCATTGGACTGTTCGATGCGGCCGCGCACCTCTATCCGCCAGACAACGCGGGATATCTGGCATTCACACAGGCGCGCTATTCGTGGCAGTACGGCCTCACCTTCGCGGGTCTGTGGGGAAACTCGGTCTATCTCATGCGCGGGAACCATTCCGTCGAAAATCCCATCTACGGCGCGTCGAGCGACGGCACGGTTGCGCTGCTCGACTCACTTTCCCAGCCAACCTTGGCCCAGCTGAACCGGGGTGTCGCGCGAGGACGGGATCTTGAGATGATCCTGCTCGTCGTGCTCGTCGTCCTATTCGTTGCCGCGTTGTCGGTCACGGAGTTCTCGCGACGTCGGATGATCAACAATCTTCTTGATCCCCTTGGAACACTGCACGAGAGTGCCATGAGGCTCGAGGCGGGAGACTACGAGCATCGGGTGATCGTCACGCGAAACGACGAGATCGGCGACCTCGACATCGCATTCAATGACATGGCAGATGCAATGCGGAGCAACCAGCGAAGTCTGGAACATCGTGCAACACACGACATGCTCACCGGACTGCCGAATCGCGCCCTTCTGGTGGACCGCCTGGCAACCTCTTTCGGACCCGGCCCAGATCGAAGATCGCCCCGGGTGAGCGTGCTCTTCATCGACATCGACGATTTCAAGGACGTGAACGATCGACTCGGCCACCACGGCGGAGATGAGCTGCTGATCGATTTTGCCGAGAGACTGAGCCGATGTGTCCGCCCCGTTGATCTCGTTGGCCGTCTTGGAGGCGACGAATTCGCGGTCATTGTCTCAGAAGACCACGATGGCCTCATCGCGACGGAGGTCGCAAAGAGGATTCTCGATGAGACGCGCGTTCCGTTCGATGTCAGTGGCACCGACATCAGTGTCACCGTGAGCATCGGCATCGCCATGCAGCAGGTTGGCATCGTCGATTCCATGGAACTCCTCCGCGATGCAGATCTCGCGATGTATCAGGCGAAACGCGAGGGAAAGGATCGCCTGGAGGTCTTCGAGGCCCGCGATGCGTCGACGTCGCAAACGAACCCCGAGACCTAGCGCCTCTTGCGAATCCCTCTGGACCGGTCTCAAACCGGTGAGCGCGAGAGCCCGGAGTTGATCGCGGTGGATAGCCGCGCGCGATCTTTGGAGCACACGGTGTGGCGAGCGAGACGATGGCAATGCGATCGGGCGGACTATGGATCGTGATGATCGCGGAGGGGGGGCGTCGCGCCAGCGCCAAAGAACCCGGCAAGGGCGACAGCGAATCTGCGATGCGCGCCTATCGAGGCGCGCGACCCCAATTGATGCCACTCAGCCACGAGCCGCGTGGTCCTGGCGCGACGACGAGCTCCTCGTGCACGATCGAGAGGTCCTCGGCGTGGGTGACACCGATGCAGCGCTCATCCGTTGCGAGCACGTGGACATCGACCTCGCCGGCGCGCACCGCCCGTCCGACGACCTCGGGAAGGAGCAGCTCCCGGCGAGCCGACCGGGTCCTGTCGAAGGATTCGACCGCGCGCGCGAGGTGCGTCAGCATGCTCGGGTAAAAGCCCCAGAGGTTCATCGACACCCACTCGTTGCCCTCGAGGATGCGTGGCGTCACATCCGCCGATGCCAAGAGCGGCTCGGCATCGAAACGGCCGTCCTCACGCAGCGAGACGAGATTCTCCTCGATCGAGACGAGATTGTCGTCCGCGTCGACCTCGCACAGACCGCGGGTCACGGTCGCGTCGGTGAGAACGGTCCGGACAACGTGGTAGGCGACGAGCAATTGGTACTCGCGTACCGCGTCCGGCGAGGAGAACCCCGCGGAGCCCTCCTCGAAGTGCTCGATGAGCGCGCGAAGCGCTCTCTCGCCGTAGATGTCATCTGCGTTGGCGACACCGAAGGGGCCGTGGATGAAAGGGGCCGCAGACAAAACGGCCTGCGCGGTTCCCGGAACCGGACCCTGGTTGACCAGCGTGACCGGAAGATCCGCCGGCCAGTTCTTCGCGATGTGAAGAGCAATCTCCTCGCGGATGTCTTCGCGCACG
>DAIDIA010000167.1 GCA_027459565.1 Acidimicrobiaceae bacterium
CGACGCCGGCCATGCGCGCAAGGTGTTCCTCGATCCTCGTCTCCTTGATCCTGCGCTGCCGGGCGAGATCGATGTGCTGATAGTCGCAGCCGCCGCATCGCGCGGGTCCCGCATGTGGACACTTCGGTTCGACGCGGTCCATCGATGACTCGAGAATCTCGATCGCGTCCGCGCGCAGGTAGCTTCCCGTCTCCTCTGTGATGACCGCACGCACAAGTTCACCTTCGATCGCGTGCCGCACGAAGACGACACGCCCGTCGGGCACGTGCGCGACGAATCCGCCCCCGGCAGCGGGAGCGCCGATCCGGAGTTCGAAGATCTCATCGATCAGTTGGTGCGGATCCGGTGGCGCTACCGCCATTGGCTTGGTCCGGTCAGTGGGGCTCGGTTCGGTCAATGCGCTAGCCCGGGCTGCAGATCGAGCGCGGCGAGTGCGCGGCATCTGGGCGATCAAAGCCCTCGGGCCAGTACTCGCCACTGTGGGCATCGTGCCGGTACGGCACGGGCGTCGTCGTCGATCCCGCGATCTCGTGCAGCGCCCGCAAGAAGACCTCGACCTCCTCGTGCGTGTTTGAGATTCCCGTCGACGCACGCACCGCCCCTGGCAACGAGGCGTGGATGTGGTTGCGCGCGTCCATTCGGAAGCGATCGACCTCGTCCCTTGTCAGTCCGAGCAGGCGGACAAGGTAGGGGTGGGCACAGAAGCACCCGTTGCGCACACCGATTCCGTATTCGGCGCTGAGGCGAGCTGCAACGAGCGCATGGGGAATATGGTCGATGACGAACGACGCGACGGGGAGGGTGGTCGTTGTCGGACGGGGTCCCAGGAGACGCACCCCCTCGATCCCTGCGACACCCTCGCGCAGGTGCAGCGCGATGTCATTGTCGTGCTCGATGATCGCATCGAACCCGATCCGGGAGAGCTCGCGCACCGCGGCGCCGAGCGCGATCGCGCCGATGACATTCGGAGAGCCAGCCTCCTCGCGTTCGGGAGGATCGCTCCAAACCACCTCATCGAGATCGACGAGCTCCACTGCGCCGCCTCCCGCGAGGAAGGGATCACCCTCTCGGAAGAACTCGCGTGGCCCGATGAGTGCGCCGGCGCCAAAGGGCGCGTACATCTTGTGCCCGCTAAAGACAAGGAAGTCCGCTGATCGCGGCAGCGGTCGATGCGGCGCGAGCTGCGCAGCGTCGACGAGCACGGGTACTTGGCGTCGGTGTGCCTCGGCGATGATCTCGTCGAGCGGGGGGAGCCATCCCGAGACATTCGATGCACCGGTGATCGCCAGGAGTTTCGGACGCGGACTCTGGTCGAGGCCGGCACAGACATCATCGACGCTGAACGTACCCTCCACGGTGCACTCGACGAACCGCCTCGTCGCGACCCTCGCCCAGGGGAGGAGGTTCGCGTGGTGCTCGACGACCGTGGTGAGGACAACGTCGGCTGGATCGAACCGCATGCGATAGGCGAGGTGGTTGATCGCCTCCGTGGTGTTGCGGCAGATGATCGCGATGTCTTCACCGTCTTGTCGGTTCACGAACTCGAGGATCGAAGATCGTGCGAGTTCATATGCCATGGTCGCGCTCTGCGACTTGTATCCGGTGCCGCGGTGGATGCTCGAATACCAGGGGAGGAACTCGGTCACGGCCTGGCCGACAACGGGAAGTGCGCCCGTCGATGCAGCCGCATCGAGATTGACGTAGGGGCGTTCGCTGCCGTCGAGACACGGAACGAGGAGTCCGTCTCCCACCAATGAGATGTCGAGCGCCATGGGGTCCTTTCGGGCAGATTCGCGGAAACTCCCCTTTGAATCATGTCAGCTCGGAGCAGGCGACACATTGCGCCATCTCGAGGCTCGCGTTGCACGTAGCAAAGAGCGCGCCAGCGCACACTGTGACCGGCCCGGGACGTAGGTGGCGAGCCCGGGGAGTTTTCACCCCTATGATTGGGTCAGGGAGTTCAGCAGGATCTGTCGATCCATGGAGCTGGACTTTGGAGATCGCGAGCCCGCGAACCTACCCACTGCACCGCCGCTGCGCACTTGGCTGCGTCGCGGCACGTCACCCCAACCGCAGAGAGAATGTAGGAGAACTGATGGCAAAAAACCCCGATTTCAAGGTCGCAGACCTCTCGCTCGCAGCATTTGGCCGGAAGGAGATCGAACTGGCCGAGAACGAGATGCCCGGGCTGATGGCGATGCGTTCGGAGTTCGGTGTGACCAAGCCGCTGAGCGGCGCGCGTATCTCCGGATCGCTGCACATGACGATCCAGACCGCGGTCTTGATCGAGACCCTTGTTGCACTCGGAGCGCAGGTGCGCTGGGCGAGTTGCAATATCTTCTCGACCCAGGACCACGCAGCGGCAGCCGTGGTCGTCGGCGATGGAACGCCAGAGTCGCCAAATGGCGTGCCGGTGTTCGCCTGGAAGGGCGAGACCCTCGACGAGTACTGGTGGTGCACCGAGCAGGTGCTGACGTGGCCCGACGGGTCGGGTCCCAACATGATCCTCGACGACGGCGGGGACGCGACGATGCTCGTGCACCGGGGCGTCGAGTTCGAAAAGAGCGGAGTGGTTCCCGCACCGGGTCCAGAGGACTCCGAGGAGTATGCGGTGGTGCTCAAGGTGCTCGCCCGATCTCTCCAGGAGGACCCTCGACGCTGGACCGAGATCGCGAACGGGATTCTCGGGGTCACCGAGGAGACGACAACCGGCGTTCACCGTCTCTATGACATGTTCAAGCGCAACGAACTCCTGTTTCCCGCGATCAACGTGAATGACTCGGTGACAAAGTCCAAGTTCGACAACCTCTACGGATGTCGCCACAGTCTGATCGACGGCATCAACCGGGCGACGGACGTGATGATTGGCGGAAAGGTCGCCCTCGTCGTCGGCTTCGGCGATGTCGGCAAAGGCTGCGCGGACTCGCTGCGCGGCCAGGGCGCCCGGGTGATCGTTGCCGAGATCGATCCGATCTGTGCGCTCCAGGCTGCGATGGAGGGATATGAGGTTCGCACGATCGACTCCGTGGTATCGACGGCCGACATCTTCATCACGGCCACCGGGAACTGCGACATCCTCACCGCGTCGCATATGGCGAAGATGAAACACCAGGCGATCGTCGGCAATATCGGACACTTCGACAACGAGATCGACATGGCCGGCCTCGCGGCGACACCGGGGATCGAGCGGATCAACATCAAGCCCCAGGTCGACAAGTGGGTCTTCCCGGATGGTCACGCGGTGATCGTGCTCTCCGAGGGGCGCCTGCTCAATCTCGGCAACGCGACCGGACATCCGAGCTTTGTGATGTCGAACTCGTTCACCAACCAGACGATCGCCCAGATCGAGCTCTACACCAAGCGCGACGAGTATCCCATCGGGGTCTATGTGCTCCCGAAGCTGCTCGACGAGAAGGTTGCCCGACTGCACCTTGATGCACTCGGCGTCGAGCTGACGACACTTACGAAGCGCCAAGCCGACTACATCGGCGTCCCGGTGGAGGGACCGTACAAGCCGGAGATGTACCGCTACTGATTGCGGGGTGCGGCCGCGTTCATTTCAGGGCGGCGGCGGTGGCAAGGATCTCGGCTGCTCCGGATTCGCTGCCGTCGCCCGCGAACGCAAGGAACTGGTCGGGTCGCACCAGCAACAGCGGCGATCCGAACTCGAGTCGACTGTCCGCATAGGTGTCACGGATCACCTTGAGCGGAAGGTGCAGCTGGGCCGCTGCCTGCTCAAAGTCCGCGACCACCTCGTCGGCGATGTCGAGGGCAACCAGGGTGTAGCCGGTTCCGAGAGCCTCGTAGACGTTCTCGCCCGAACTCAGCGTCTGCGGCGCGAGGTGGTGTCCGCCGCGCGCGGTGAGGACGTGCTCTCCGTGCACCCCGGACTCGCCACCGGCAGGGTTGATGACGATCGAGGAGCCCTGGTAGTTGACCTCGTAGTCCGAGGGTTCGTCGGAGGCTTCGACCCGAAGCGCCCAGGCCGCCTCGAAGTCCGCGCGGTCGACCTCCGGGTTGTGAGCCCTGAGCCATTCGGCATCACGCGCGATACCGCCTGCGATGACGTCCTCTCCGGTCTGGAGAAAGACCGGACGGCGCTCCTCGGTGTAGGTGTCGAGCAGAGCCTCGGATCCCCAGCCCTGAAGCTTTGCTGCGAGCTTCCAGCCGAGGTTGGTGACGTCCTCAAGGCCGCTGTTGAGGCCGTGTCCGCCGTAGGGAGGATGGCTGTGCGCGGCGTCGCCGGCGATGAAGACGCGTCCCTTGCGGTAGGTGTCCGCGACCTCGATCGCGAAATTCCAGAATCCCACGTGCTGGAACTCGGCGTCGAAGGCGAACCCTGCCGCCTCCTGCATCACCGCGAGGATGTGGTCGGTGTCTGTTGGCTTGGTGTCTTTGTCGACCGGGGCGTGGAAGAAGAACGTTGCGGTCTCCACACCGACGCGCCCGAAGAACTGCCAGGCGCCGTCGTTCTTCGGATTGAGCATCAAGAAGGTGGTCTTGTCGCCGAAGCGCTCGAATCCCTTGTTGAGTTCGGGCGCCGAGAAGACGGTGAGCACAATGCGCTTGCCCATGTCTGTGCCATGGCGTTCGCTGCCGACCTTGGCGTTGGTGATCGAACGGGTTCCGTCGCAGCCGACCGCGTAGTCACCGACGAGCTCGATGTCCTCGTAGGGCCACTGCTCCGATGTCGCTCCGACGCGCACCCCGTTCTCGTCCTGGTCGACGGACTTGACCGTGTGCTCCCAGTAGAAGGTGATGTTCGGGATCTGAGCGGCTCGCGCGCGCATCACCTCCTCGGTGAGGTACTGGGGGAGACGCTCGTTGCGCTGGAAGAAGTAGGGATGGAGCTTGTTGCGCGCCTTGCCGTTGTCATACCAGTACTCGCTCATCGCGTTGTTGTACGCGATGATTCCGCCGATGTGGTACCCCTCGGGCAGGAGCCTGGCCTTGCGGATCTCGTCGACACAGTTCCAGAAGTAGAAGTGCTCGAGAGACCGGTGGGTGAGGCCCTGACCCTTGGGAATGCGGCCGACCTCGCGGTGACGCTCGACGACCGCGACGTTGATTCCGCGCTGGCCGAGTTCGACCGCGAGCGAGACCCCGACGGGACCCCCACCGATGATGACAACCTGATACCGCTCTCCCACGTGGACCCTCCTTGTTGGCGCCGCAGCGACTGCGACGACGGAAACAATGTGGCGGAGTTCGCGCGAAACAGCGCAAATACCGCCTGAAATGGTCAGGTTAGCGGTCTTTAGGTAGGGTAACAAAGTGATCTGTTCCCCCGCCGCAGGCGGAGCGCGCCAATTTGTCAGCCCCGCGTAGGGATAATGAGTCCTCGCGCTGACCACCAGCAGCTTCGCGATCCACAGTGTGAGGAGTCATCGGTCGATGGCCTTTGACACCGAGCTCGGATCGGCCGAGCCGACACGAACGAGGTTCCGCCAGCGCACGCGGCGCGGCGCGCTGATGCGCGACGACGAGCAGGAGGGAACGTCGCGGGGCGTCGTCTTCGCGGTCTGTTCGATCGGTCTTTTCATGGGGGCGATCGATGGGACGATCGTCGCGACGGTTTTGCACACCATCGACTCGGACCTGCACGCGCGGATCAACTGGGCAGGCTGGACGATCACGATCTACCAGCTGGGCGCGATCCTCGCGATGCCGCTCGCAGGAAAGATCTCCGACCAGTTCGGTCGGCGGAGGGTGTTCCTCTATGCGGTTGTGCTCTTCACGGTCTCATCCCTAGCCTGTGGCTTCTCGAACAACATCTACACCCTTGTCGGTCTACGCGCCGTGCAGTCGATCGGTGGTGGAGCACTGATGCCCGCCGCGACGGGGATCGTCGCCGACCGATTCGGCAAGGACCGCGATCGAGCGCTCGGAATGTTCACGAGCATCTTCCCGCTCGGAAGCATCCTCGGGCCCATCTTCGGTGGGCTCTTCGTCACCTTCTGGACCTGGCGGGGAATCTTCTTCATCAATGTGCCGATCGGTGTCATCTTGATCCTGCTCACCTTGAAGTACATCCCCGATTCGCGTTCGACATCCGAGCACAAGACCGACCTGCGTGGAGTCGCGTTGCTCGGTGCTGTCATCTTGAGCGCGATGTTCGGCATCACCTCGCTTGGCACCGCAGGAGCGCGGGTGTTCGAACCCTCCTTCGTGGTCCCGGAGATCGCCGCCGCGGTGTTCCTCTTCTTCTTCTTGCGTCACACGAAACGGGTCGAGGCCCCGTTCATCCCCATGCAGCTCCTGCGCGGCAAGGGATTTGCGGTCATGAACATCCTCAACTTCTTCTACGGCACCGCCGCGCTCGGGTTTGCCGCCCTGGTTCCGATCTATGCCATCTACCGGTTCCATGTCTCGCGTCTTGATGCTGGCACGTTGCTCACCGCGCGCGGTATCGGAATGATCATGGTCGCGGCGCTCGTCTCGATGATGCTGCGCAGAACCGGGTATCGGCTTCCGATGACCGTCGGGTTCGCGCTGGTCGTGATCGGCATGATGTTGATGTCGATCGCGCCGCGCTTTGGCGTCAGCATCTACATCTGGTTGAGCGTGACTGCGGGGATCACCGGGATTGGAATGGGAACTGCCGCGCCGGCTTCGAACAATGCGACGCTGCAACTTGCGCCGGATCAGGTCGCGGCGATCGCCGGGCTTCGCGGCATGTTTCGCCAATGTGGCGGGATCTTCGCGGTGTCGATCTCGACGGCACTTTTGAACCGGAGTCTCGACCCGGGCATGGAGATGGCGCACATCTTCTGGGTTCTCGCGTTCATTCTGGCGTTTCTCGCGATCCCGCTTGTCTACATGGTTCCCGATTTCAAGGGGAAATGGTAGGCGTGCAGCGGATGGGCTGCTGATTCTGTAGTCTCGGCCCATGGCAGATCCAAAGCGCTTCAGCGAAGACGCAATGGTCCACGCGGATTCGCTCTATGCCGCCGCGCTGCGGATGACGCGGAATCGATCGGACGCTGAGGACCTCCTGCAGGAGACCTATCTCAAGGCGTTCCGGGCCTACGACCGATTCCAAGAGGGAACGTATCTCAAGGCGTGGCTCTATCGCATCCTCACGAACACCTACATCAACTCCTATCGCGCGAAGAAGCGTCGCCCGGAAGAGACCGATGTCGAAGACGTCGGCGAACTCTATCTCTACCGTCAGATCAATGCGCTCGAGCGTTCGGGGATGGCGAGGAGTGCGGAGGACGTCGCGCTTGATCTGTTCACGGACGATCAGATCAAGGAGGCGCTCGAGTCCCTCCCGGAGAACTACCGGTACGCGGTGCTGCTTGCCGACGTCGAGGGATTCTCCTACAAGGAGATCGCCGAGATCACCGATGTTCCGATTGGGACGGTCATGAGCCGCCTCTCGCGCGGTCGAGCCGCGCTGCAGAAGTCACTTGCCGGTTATGTTCAAGAGTGGGCGCTTGTCAAGGCAGAGAAATGATCAGCGAGGACGACGACGGTCGCAGGTGTAAGAGGTGGGGTAGGTCCCAGTCGATATTTGCAGAGGATGGACTGTAATGACCGAGCAGAAGATGCCATCGATGGACCCGTTTGATCGCAGCGCGTGCGAGGAGACGATTCATGAGCTCTATCACTTCCTCGCAGGCGAACTCACCGACGCGAAGCGCAAGGAGATCGAGTTCCATCTCGACCACTGCGGTCCGTGCGTCGATATCGTCAGCTTCGAGTCCGATCTCCGCCGGGTGATCGCCGATCGCTGCAGGGAACAGGTTCCAAAGGGTCTTCGAGACAAGATCGCACAGCTCATCGATCATGAACTGGACGCAAGCGAATCGGGAGCCTAGGGGTTGCGATCTCCTTGCCACTCGCGCAATAGGCTCAGCCGGTGAGCGCGACGAACGTCGGAACCGCCGCCGAGCTGATCGATTTCTCACTCGCCTCGCGCATCTGCGCCCGGACGATCGGACGATCGCAGGCGTTGCCGCTCGAGGTCACCAAGCGGCTCACGAGTGACGCGCTCTCCCTGACGTCGAGCGCGTACGAGCGCGTCAGCGCGGTGACAGGTCTCGTGTCGCCAACGGGCCCGCCAAGAGCCGTCGTGCTCGATCGCCTGGGATGGGCCGAGACGAACATCGGCTCACTGAGCGAGCTCCTCTCGCGGATCGATCAGCCGGTCCAAAGGGGTTTCGCGACCACCAACGCGATCACCCGGGCGAGTTCGGGAACCCAGATCGGCCTGATGTTCGCGTGGCTGTCGCGTCGCGTGCTCGGTCAATACGACATGGTCACCGGGGATCCCGATCGCGACGGGGTCTATTACGTGGGGCCGAACATCTACGGCCTTGAACGGCGACACGGCTTTGCCCCATCGGAGTTCCGCCTCTGGATCGCCCTCCATGAGGTGACCCACCATCTGCAGTTCTCCGGCGTGCCGTGGATGCGCGAGTACTTCTTCGACCTCGTGGCGCGCGCGAGCGCGCTCGGAGCATCGAATGCCGAGACGTTCGCCGAGGCACGGACCCGCGCAATGGAGATCATCCGTCGTGGAGAGAATCCGCTCCACGAAGGCGGAATCGCCACGCTGCTCGCGGGCACGAAGCTCCTTGCCACGCTGCGCGAGGCCCAGGCACTGATGAGCCTGCTCGAGGGTCACGCCGAATACGTGATGTCGATCACCGCCCCCGACGCGATTCCCGGTGCAAAGCGGTTCGCGAGCGTCCTCAGGGAGCGTCGCGAGCAGGGTTCACCGCTCGCGAAATTTGTCCAGCAGGCGCTCGGGTTCGAGGCAAAGCTCCGCCAGTACCACGAGGGTCACGCGTTCATCGACTCGATTGCGAGTGCAGGGGGAACGGAGTTCATCGCTTTGCTCTGGCAGTCCAGGGAGAACCTTCCCGACATCGACGAGATCCGCGAGCCGAGTCGATGGATCTCGCGCATCGAGGGCGGGTCGAGCCGCGCACACGGGCGACATGCTCTTTCCTGAGCAGACGACGGAACTGCTCGCGCGCTGTGAATTTCCACCATCGGGGAGTCCGCTCGACTGCGCCGTCTCGGGTGGCGCCGATTCCCTGTCGCTGATGGCGCTCGGCGTGGCGCACGGTTGTCTTGTCACCGCGTACCACGTCGACCACGGAATCCGTCCGGGGAGTTCGGATGAGCGCGCGATGGTCGAACACGCCGCGAACCGGGTGGGAGCGGCATTTGTGGCGCTGGAGGTCTCGTGCCCACCGGGGCCGAATCTCGAGGCACGTGCGAGGAGACTCCGATACTCGGTGCTTCCCGAGGGAGTCGCCACCGGACATACCGCGGATGATCAGGCCGAGACGGTGCTGCTCAATCTCCTGCGCGGATCTGGCCGAGACGGCCTGAGCGGGATGCGAAGGGGCACACGTCACCCGATTCTCTCGCTCCGGAGGTCGGAGACCGCTGCCTTTGCCGATTCCCTCGGCGTCGAGGTCGTGCGGGACGCGTCGAATGAGGACCCGAGGTTCCGACGCAACCGCGTGCGCGGCGAGCTCCTTCCGTTGCTCGATGACATCGCCGGAAGAGACCTCGTTCCGGTGATCGTGCGTCAGGCGGATCTCCTGCGCGACGAATCGGCACTGCTTGATGAACTCGCGGCGCACATCGATCCGACCGATGTGCATGCGCTGCGCGCAGTTCCGCTCGCACTTCGGCGACGCGCCCTGCGGAGGTGGATCCGCGAGCACTCGCGCGACGGCTACTTTCCGGATTCCTCGGTCATCGAACGGGTCTTGCGTGTGGTCGACGGCGAGGTGATTGCCTGCGAGATCGCCGGCGGACAACGGATCAGACGCTCGACGGGAAGACTGTCGATCGAAGACCCGACCTAGTGGCGCGTCGCACGGAGGCGACTTTCGCAAACGACTAAGGTCGACAGGGTGACTGAGACGGACCATCGACGGCTTGGAGATTCTGGCGGCGGGGCCAAAGACGGGATCGCGCTCGCCGACGTCATGATCCCGAGAATCAAGATCCAAGAGCGCGTTGACGAACTCGGTGCGCAGATCACCCGAGACTATGCCGGAAGGTCACCGCTGCTCGTCGGCGTGCTCAAGGGAGCGGTGATGTTCATGTCGGATCTCGCGCGGGCGATCGACCTCCCGGTCGAGCTTGATTTCATGGCCGTCTCATCCTATGGAGCGGCGACGAAGACGAGCGGCATCGTCCGCATCGTCAAGGATCTCGACATCGATCTCGGGGGACGCGACGTCATTATCGTCGAGGACATCGTCGACAGTGGCCTGACACTTTCGTATCTACGCAAGGGTCTGCTCGCGCGACACCCGGCGAGTCTCGAGATCTGCGCGCTCTTGGTCAAGAAGGGTCAACAGCGTGCGCACATCGACGTCTCCTACGTGGGATTCGAGATTCCCTCGGAGTTTGTCGTCGGATACGGTCTGGACGTTGCAGAGCGCTATCGGAATCTCCCGGACATCTGGGTTGTCCAGGCGAAGGACCTCCCGTGACAGACGAGGCATCGGCGAATCCGGCGATCGATCTCGAGCGCGCCGCTGCCGCGGTTCGCGAGCTTCTCATCGCCGTCGGTGAGGATCCCGACCGCGACGGACTTCTCGAAACACCCAATCGCGTTGCACGGATGTACGGGGAGCTCTTGCAAGGGTTGGGCGATGATCCCAGTCGCTATCTCGAGAAGATGTTTCCGATCGAGCACGACGAGATGGTCATGGTCCGCGATATTCCGTTCACCTCGCTGTGTGAACACCATATGGTTCCGTTTATCGGCGTCGCCCATGTCGCGTACATCCCGAACGCAAGCGGGACGATCACCGGCCTGTCGAAGCTTGCGCGTCTCGTCGAGGGTTACGCGCAGAGGCTCCAGGTGCAAGAGCGCCTGACGACCGATATCGCAAATGCTCTCGAGAGCACGCTCGATCCGCGCGGAGTGGTCGTCGTCATCGAGGCGGAGCACCTGTGCATGACGATGCGCGGCGTGAAGAAGCCGGGAACCTCGACGGTCACCTCCGCGGTCCGGGGCATCTTCCGGACCGATATCTCGGCCCGTGCCGAGGCGATGGCGTTTGTCCAGGGACGGCGCCAGAAACTTTAGGAAACTTGGGGAAACACCCGCTTCGCCGTGCACAAAGGGTCGTAATCTTGAAATTGTGCAAACCCTTGTCATGGGAGTCGTCAATGTCACGCCAGACTCGTTCTATGACGGAGGGAACCACTTCGATACCGACGAAGCCATTGCGTTCGGCCGTTCGCTGATCGGAGAGGGAGCGGACATTCTCGATGTCGGCGGCGAGTCGAGCCGCCCGGGGGCGACTCCGGTGAGCGAGCAAGAGGAGCTCCGTCGGGTCCTTCCGGTCATCGAAGCCCTGTCGCCCTACTGCCGCGTCTCGATTGACACGATGAAGCCGAACGTCGCGCGCCGCGCCGTCGGAGCGGGAGCGACGTTGATCAACGACATCTCCAGCACGCTCTGTGATGTTGCCGCCGAGACCGGCACGGCGATCGCGCTGATGCACATGCAGGGCGATCCCCAGTCGATGCAGGACCATCCGCACTATGACGATGTGGTGGGTGAGGTATATGACTATCTGGTCCGAGCCGCGACCCGGGCGGAGGACCTTGGGATCAAGGAGATCTACATCGACCCGGGTATCGGATTCGGCAAGACCACGAAACACAACGTCGCACTCCTGCACGGGCTCGCCCGCTTCGTCGGGAGTGGATTCCCGGTGATGATCGGTACCAGCAGGAAGCGCTTCATCGGACAGATCGCAGCACCGGCGGGTTCGTCGCCACTGGGGCCCGAGGAGCGTTTCGAAGGATCGCTCGCGAGCGCCACGTGGGCGATGGCGTGCGGCGTTGCGATGGTGAGGGTCCATGACGTCAAGGCGACAAAGGAGGCGGCCCGCATCGTCGGCGACCTCGGTGCGGGCACGGCTGACAGGGAGGTCGCGTGAGGGGTCGGTGGGCAGCGGGCATTGTCCCGCGCAACTTCACCTGGGTGATCCAAGATCGCCTCGCGGTCTGCGAGCGCCCCGGTGGATACTCGCCGAATCATCGCAAGGTCCGCCGACAGGAGGAGATCCTCTGGATCAACGGACAGCGATTCTCGCGCATCATCTCGCTCCTGCCGTCGAATCACAACCTGCATGCGTACGACGAGCGCAACCTGCCCTGCGCGCATTTCCCGCTCGCCACGAACACGGATGTCAGCGAGATCCTCGCCGAGCTCTATCCGGCGCTTTTGCGCTGGTTGAGAAACGGCGAGCGACTCCTGATGCACCAAGAGGAGCTCGGCGAGCGCATCTCCGGAGTGGTGGCGGGTTTCCTCTGCTGGAGCGGCGTCCTCCCAGAGCCTCCCCGTGCCATCTCCGCAAC
>DAIDIA010000168.1 GCA_027459565.1 Acidimicrobiaceae bacterium
TGAGGGTCGGATCGACGGCGTCGACATCACCGACGAAGCCGAGATTGGGGTCCCTCGCCGACGCGGTGATGAATCCTGCATCTTCGCCAGAAAGACCAACCGCGAGCGGACCGTGCACGTTGATTGCACCCACGATGTCCCTATTCACCTTCCCGACAAGCACCATCCTCGCGATGTCAAGGGTGTCGGCATCGGTGACACGCAGGCCATCCCGAAACTCCGGGACCTTTCCCAGGCGCTCCATCAGTCCGCCAATCTGTGGCCCCCCGCCATGTACGACGACGGGAAGGATGCCGACCGACCGAAGCAGCACGATGTCTTGGGCGAAACTTGCGAGTGATTCGGATTCGCCGATTCCACCGAACGCGTTTCCGCCGTACTTGATCACCACCGTCCGCCCGGCAAAACGCCGGATGAACGGGATCGCCTCCGCGAGCACATCAGCACGCGTTCTCGGGTCGAGGACATTCGATCTGGTGATCATGAGGTCCTCATGTTCTCGTCGATGTAGCCATGACCGAGATCGGTTGTCAGAATGGTTGCTTCCGCAGAGCCGAGGCCGAGGTCGCAGGTGACGCGCACGTGTTGCAGTCGCATGTGGTCGGAGACGGACGCCACGTCATGGTCGACCTCTATCCCGTTCTTACACACGACAACTCCGCCATAGGCGACAGACACGCGGTCGATGTCGAATTCAGCACCGGAGGCGCCGAGCTCGCTCACTATCCTTCCCCAGTACGGATCAGATCCAAACAGCGAAGTCTTGACGAGGAGGCTGAGCGCGACCTGGCGACCCGCGCGCTTCGCGTCCGCAATACTCGCTGCGCCGGTGACATGGATGGATGCGACGCGTGTCGTTCCCTCTGCATCCTCGGCGAGGAGCAGGGCGAGCTTGGTGCACGCCAGCGTCACCGCGGATTCGAACTTAACTGGGTCGACCTCGCCCGCGGCGCCGCTCGCAAGGATCACCACGGTGTCGTTCGTTGAGGTACAGCCATCCACGATGAGTTCGTTGAAGGTGTCCCTTACTCCGCTCCTTAGCGCTGCGCCGAGCTGGGCTGGTGAGACCTTTGCGTCCGTTGTGAGAACGACCAGCATCGTTGCCATGTTCGGAGCGATCATTCCGGCGCCCTTCGCCATCCCTCCGACAACGAAGCCATCTGCCTCGATGAGCACCTCTTTGGCATGGGTATCTGTCGTCAGGATCGCTGTTGCCGCGCGCCGTGCGTCATCCCTGCTCGATCCTGCCGAAGAGACAAGCGCGTCGATATGCGAGGTAATTCGCTCCATCTCGAGTGGTATGCCGATGAGACCGGTGGAGCAGACCAGCACCTCTTCCTCAGTGCCGCCAATTGCATCAGCAAGCACCCTGCAGGTTTCCTGTGAGGCCAGGAGTCCCTGGGCTCCCGTGGCCGCGTTGGCGCATCCGCTGTTGAGGATCACGCCACGCGCCAATCCCTGAGTGCTTTCGAGGTGTCTTCGAGAGAGCTGCACCGGAGCGGCCGCCGCGCGATTGGTCGTAAACACCGCCGCGACGGGAACTGGGCCATGCGTTGACGCGACGAGCGCGAGGTCAGGGTCCCCGCTGGGTTTGATGCCACACGCGATTCCCGACGCGATGAACCCTGCTGGACCTGTCACACTCATGGGAGTAGAGCCACCTTTGGTAATCCTGCGCCCTCGTCGAAACCGAGCGCGACGTTCGCTGCCTGTACTGCCTGCCCGGAGCCGCCCTTGGTGAGGTTGTCAAGCGCGGAGAAGAGAATCAGGGTATCCGTCCGCGCGTCAAATCTCGCCCCGATGTGCACGTTGTTCGATCCGTAGGTATCACGCGTCGCGGGAAGCCCGTCAGTGACACAGACAAATTGATCGTTTCCATAGGTGGTCCGGTGGAAGTCAAGAACCTCCTCCGTGGAGACCCCCTTTGCCGGGCGCGCATAGATCGTCGTGAGAATCCCCCGGGTCATCGGCAGGAGATGCGGCGTGAAAAGAACGCTCGCGCCGGTTGCCTGCTCGATCTCTGGCGTATGACGGTGTGTCGTCACCGCGTACGCGACATAGTTCTCGTTAACACGGGAGTGATGGGTCGTCGGTTGGGGCTCCTTGCCGGCCCCGGAGGTCCCGCTGGCGCCGTCAATGATCACTCCGCTCGGCACGATCAGACCAGCACTGACCAAGGGTGCGAGCGCGATGGAGGCAGCTGTGACGTAACAGCCCGGTGAGGTGATGAAACTCGCGGAGCGAAGCGCCTCCCGATTGACCTCGACGAGACCGTAGGTCGATTGCGCAAGCAATTCCGGACACCGGTGGGTGAATCCGTACCATGTGAGGTAGAGCGAGGGGTCCTTGAGCCGAAAATCGGCGCCGAGATCGACCACGAGGCCCACCTTTCCCACAAGTTCGGGGATGACGCTCTGGGAGGCTCCCGAAGGCAGGGCAACAAAGACCACGTCGCATGAAAGCAGCGCTCCTAAGTCGTAACCGCCAACGATGACGTCGCCGTAGGCCGCACTGAGACCAGGATAGAGCGCCCCGAGCGGTCGACCCGCCGACGAATCGGCCTGGATCGCGCTGACCTCAAAATTGGGATGACCGGCGAGCAGGCGAAGGAGCTCCGCCCCGAGATATCCTGACGCTCCGACGACACCAGCCTTCATGCGATAAAGATACATTCAATTGCATGATTATGCAAATCGACAGAATGACGGTCTCTGTCGAACGCGGTGGCAGTCCCCGATCACCAGCGCGAATCGAGAGCCGCTCTGATCTCGCCGATGAATCCGGCCGCCCCCTCCGCACCTTGACCATCGAGCAGCCGGCGGACCAAAGCGGAGCCGATGACGACGCCATCTGCAACCGAACAGATTGCAACTGCCTGCTCCGGATTCGAGACGCCGACGCCGACGAGAACGGGCGTTGTCGTCTCGTCTTTGCAGCGTTGGGCGATAACAAGCGATGAGTTGGCAAGTTCCGTTCGCTCGCCCGTGACTCCAAGCAATCCGACCGCGTAAACAAAGCCTCTGCTTGCCTCGCAGATTCTCGCGAGTCGTTCATCTGGAGTCGTCGGGGCAACAAGTTGAACAGCGTCGATACCTGCTGCAGCGGCCTCGCTCATCCACTCCCCCGCCTCGTCAAGGGGGAGATCTGGCAAGATCACCCCGGCGACATTCGCATCGCGCAAGGTCTTCGCCATCCGGTGGAAGCCCGCGTGCGCGACGAGATTCACGTAGGTCATCACCACAAGGGGAACACCGACCTGTGTGCGCGAGAGCTCGGCGATGACCGACTGCGGAGTGGTGCCGCGCTCGAGAGCTCGCACTGAGGCCTCCTGAATCACCGGGCCGTCCATCACGGGATCCGAGAACGGTATGCCGATCTCTATGGCGTCGGCGCCAGCGACAGCTAGTGCCGAGATGACCTCTGTCCATTCGTCATCGAGGCCACCAGTGATATAGGGCACGATCAATTTGCGGCCACGGTCACGCTGCGCACGCAGGCACTCCTCAAGTGGTCCCATGATGCGATCGCTCATCCAAGGATCTCCATGATCTCCGCGACGTCTTTGTCGCCACGACCGGAGAGCGTCATCAGAACGGTCGAACCCGAGGGGATCTCACCCGAGTCGCAGGCACGGAAGATCCAGGCAAGCGCGTGGGCCGGTTCCAGTGCGGGAAGTATCCCCTCGGTTGAAGAAAGCCGGCGGAATGCATCGAGCACCTCTGCGTCGCCTACAGATTCATAGGTCGCCCGTCCGATTGCCGAAAGATACGCGTGCTCGGGACCAACTCCCGGATAGTCGAGGCCCGCTGAAATTGAATGCGCCTCTTCGATCTGACCTGCCTCGTCTTGCAGGAAGTTCGACCGCATGCCATGTACCACTCCGGCGATGCCGCGCCCGTTGGCTGCCCCTCCCTCGGGTTCCACACCGACAAGACGCGCGTCGGTGTCCGCGAATCCTGCAAAGGTTCCCGCTGCATTCGAGCCGCCGCCGACGCATGCGACGACGAAATCCGGCACCGAACCTCCAAGGAGCTCACGGCACTGCTCGCGTGCCTCATCGCCGACGACTCTCTGGAACTGACGAACCATGAAGGGATAGGGATGAGGTCCAACGACAGATCCGATGCAGTAGTAGGTCGTCTCCACGGAGGCAACCCAGTCACGAAGGGCATCATTGATCGCGTCCTTGAGGGTCCTTGCACCCGAGGTGACGGAGATGACCTCGGCTCCGAGGAGTTTCATACGAAAGACGTTGAGCTCTTGACGGTGGACATCCACCTCACCCATGTAGACCACACAGTCGAGACCGAGGAGTGCGGCCGCAGTGGCAGAGGCAACTCCATGTTGTCCGGCACCCGTTTCGGCGATAAACCGTCGCTTTCCCATCCGTTTTGCGAGCAGCGCCTGCCCGAGGACGTTGTTGATCTTGTGAGACCCGGTGTGCGTCAGGTCCTCGCGCTTGAGCATCAGCGTTATGCCAAGCTCCTTCGAGAGCTGACGGCAGATGGTCACCGGCGTCGGGCGACCCGCGTAGTAGTGCAAGAGGTCATCGAGCTCAGCCCGAAAGGCGGGATCAACCCATGCCGCGCGGAACGCGTCCTCGAGCTCCTGGCAGGCAGGGACAAGGCTTTCGGGAACGAATCGGCCTCCGAAGTCGCCAAACCGTCCGGCCGCGGAGGGCTCCCCCATATATGACTCTGATTTGGTCACTCGTCCTCTTCCCAGTTGTAGAGCGCGCTTGTTCCTGGAGAACGTGCATTCTCCCCGCGATCCGCGAGCTCGGCCTCGGCACCTCTTGCAGCCATCAGGAAGGACCGCAGTTTCCGGTGGTCCTTGTGCCCTGGCGATGCCTCCACCCCGGAGTTCACATCAACGCCCCACGGCTGAACCCGCAGAATCGCCTCTGCAACGTTGTCCGGGTCAAGTCCTCCGGCAAGTATCAGCCGATTCGTGCGCGGAACCCCCTCAAGCACTCGCCAGTCGAAAACCTGACCAGATCCCGGATTTGGCGCATCGATGAGCAGGGCATCCGCCTCGTACTTACCTGCACGGTCGAGCATCGGCGATCCGGCGCCGAACGCCTTGATGAGAAAGTGCACATGGGGCCTGATCACCGCAACCTGCTCGGGCGTCTCGCTTCCATGAAGCTGGACACCTTTGACACCAGCAGCCGCCGCAACCTCAATGACGCGCTCGGGCAGCGAGTCCCGGAAGACTCCGATTGTCATGATCTCACCGGGTAACCGGGAGGTTATGCGTGCGACGGCACCAGAGGCGACCTGCCGCGTCGAAGGCGCAAATATGAATCCAACAGCGTCGGCCCCAAGGGCAACGCTCAACAGCGCATCCTCCTCATTTGTCACCCCGCAGATATTGACGAACATCAGCCGCACGACCCGCTTGACAACGTGGAACCCGATATGAACGCTTGCAACAGGGACTCCGGATCATCCGAACAGACAAAGGCCTCGCCGACGAGAACTGCATCAAACCCCGCGGTGACAAGACGACCGACCTCTCCAACAGTCGAAACTCCAGATTCCGCAATCCGAACGATGCCATCTGGAATCCGTGAACCGACTCGGATCGCCCTCTCCGGATCGACTTCGAACGTGTGCAGATCGCGCTGGTTTACGCCAATGATCCTCGCGCCAGCGCGAAGTGCCCGCTCAAGTTCGGCCTCGTCGTGGACTTCGACAAGGATGTCAAGACCAATCCCGGTTCCGATTCTATGGAAATGCCCGAGCTCCTCGTCAGATAACGCCGCGACAATCAACAGCATCGCATCGGCACCCATCAGGCGTGTCTCGTACACGTCGCGTTCTGAGACAACAAAGTCCTTCCGAAGCACGGGAAGCGCGGTGTTGTTCCTTGCGTCCACGAGATCGCCGACGTCGCCACCGAAGAACTCCGAATCCGTGAGCACGGAAAGGCAGCTCGCACCACCGTTTTCGTACGCTCTTGCGAGCGCGATCGGGTCGAG
>DAIDIA010000169.1 GCA_027459565.1 Acidimicrobiaceae bacterium
GCACGGCGAACTCGCGAAGGAAGCTGAACAGCGCCTCGCCCGGCTCCACCGCGTGCGCGTAGTTCCCGGCGGTCTCCATCAGCCGGTCGATGCGCGCCACGACGATGGCCTCAAAGAGAGCTTCTTTGGTCGGAAAGTGGCGATAGAGGGTCCCGACGCCGACGCCGGCCCTTCGCGCCACCTCGTCGATGGGCACCGAGACGCCCGCCTCGGCAAAGACCGCCTCTGCGGCGTCGAGGATCAGCGCGCGGTTCTTCGCGGCGTCCGCGCGCAGAGGCCGCGCATCGGTCTGCGCCGGAACAGTCACTTCGTCGAACTCCGGACCCGGTCCATCGCCCCATTGTGCCACTGGCGTTGTACCCACCCGGAGCCTCTCCAAAGTCATCGGAAGATATTTGACAAACGGAACGAACGTTCCGTATAGTATCTACAAACGGAACTTCTACTCCGATTGTACCGGGAGTTCCCGAACACCCTGCATCACCAAAGGGCGCTCCCGACCAGCTCTGTGTCGGTCCCTACCCCCTGGAGGTTTCAATGACGGTTCTCGAGAGACGAGAGACAGCCGATCCGACCGCGGTCTCTCTCGATCCGCGAAGGTACTGGTCGCTCGCGGTGATCGCGCTTGCCCAGATGATGATCGTGCTCGATGCATCGGTGGTGATCGTCGCGCTCCCGTCCGCGCAGCGCGCGCTCCACATCTCGACTGCGAACCGCCAGTGGGTCGTCAGTGCCTACACGCTGGCGTTCGGCAGCCTCTTGCTGCTCGGAGGGAGGATCGCGGACTACATCGGCCGACGTCGGATGTTCATCATCGGTCTGATCGGATTCGGCGTGGCATCGGCACTCGGGGGACTCGCACAGAACGCCGCGATGCTCTTTGGAGCCCGGGCGCTCCAGGGTGCCTTCGCCGCCGTGATGGCCCCTGCCGCGTTGTCGCTCCTGACCGTCTCGTTCACCGAGCCCCACGAGCGGGCCCGAGCCTTCGGCGTCTATGGCGCGGTCTCGGGCGGCGGAGCAGCGATCGGGCTGGTGCTCGGTGGCACGCTGACGCAGTTCGCCTCGTGGAGATGGACGCTCTTGATCAACGCGCCGATTGCGGTCATCGCCGCGATCGCCGCGACGCGCGTGATCCGTGAGAGCCGGGCTCCCTCGCGAGGAGGCTATGACCTTCCCGGAGCCATCGCGGCGACCGGAGGACTGTTCCTCCTCGTCTATGGCTTCACGATCGCAGGATCGCATGGTTGGGGAGCACCGCTCACGCTCGCGCTCCTCGGGGGAGCCCTCGTCGCATTCGTGACCTTCGTCCTGGTCGAGCGCTCTTCGGCCCGTCCACTCCTGCCGATACGCGTCGTTCTCGATCGCAATCGCGGTGGTTCGTATCTCACCTCTTTACTGGTCGGCTGCGCGCTCCTCGGTACCTTCTTGTTCCTGACCTACTTCTACCAGCAGACGCTGCACTACTCGGCGCTGCGCACCGGGTTCGCGTTCCTCCCGTTCTCGGGGGGAATCATCCTCGGCGCGGGGATCT
>DAIDIA010000170.1 GCA_027459565.1 Acidimicrobiaceae bacterium
AGGAACATCCACATCGGCTTGGCCTTGACGATCATCACCGTCGCCGGTTCGTCGTAGGGATTGAAGTGGCGGTGGACCGAATCGGTGTGCACCACGTAGAAATCGCCCTTCTCCCAGTCGTAACGCTGGCCGTCGTGGATCTCATAACCCCTGCCGTCAAGCACATAGAACGCCGCCTCGTTCTGGTGGCCGTGGCCACGGTTCGAGGAGTTCGGCGGGAAATCGTGGAAGTACACCTGGAGGCTCTGGGTCAGGAAGGGGTCGTCGCCGGGCTCGATGTGATCCCACGAGGTGATGCCGCGTGCCTCGTTGCTGGTGTTCGCGTCTCCCCCATAGCTCGACCCTGCGTACTCGGTGATCGAACCATGATCCTCGCCCGACGCCTCGCGCACTCTCGGCGCGGCGAGCTGTTGGCGACGGAACTCTTTCAATCCATAATCCTCGGAGGTCAGTGCCCGAACGTAGATCCGGTCGCTCGATGCCATAGCTGTCTTCCTCTCTCAACGCCGACGGTGAAAACGACTCTCGGGACTGCGCCGTAGTCAGACGCGAACCCTCAAGTGGAGATTCTAGCCGCTCGCCGGCAACTTTGTTCGATACCTTAACTAATTTCTCTCGGGCGGGACCTGCCGCTGATCCATCCGGTTTGCCTCAACGCCTCCGGTCGCGCGAAGGGCAAAGTACACCGATCAGGAGACGGGGGATGACGGCTCAGTGTCGATAGACGGGTCGCTCCATGATTGGCGTGTAGCCGCGCTTTGTGAGCTCTTGTTCGAAGATCGTGTAGATCTCGGGAAGCTCGTCGGCGGGCTCGACCTGTCCTCCCCCGCGGCGCAGGTCATCGCGGTGTTCGTAGGTGGCCCGGCGTTCGAGCGTCAGCGGGTATCGGTTCGAGCCGAGGAAGGTCGCGAGGTACCGCGACGGCTCCATGCTCACGTTGAAGTGCTGGTGCCACCACTGCTCCGGGGGCGAGTAGACGTGTCCGTGCTCCCAGTCGACGCGATGACGCTTCTCGGGATCATCGGTCCACAAAAGCGAGTAGCCCTGTCCCGTCACGGGAAAGATGTGGAAACCGGCCTCGTGCCGGTGCGCCTTCTTGTAACCACCGACGGGAATCTCCGACATGTGCGCGTGCATCGTGTTGTCGCCGGTGATGAATTCGACGGTGCGCGAACCCTTGCCGCGCTCGTCATTCTCGGGCACCTGGTCAAAGCTCCCGAGATCGGGGACAAAGTTCGTCTCCCAGATGTTTCGGCGGTCCAACTCGACGTCGCGCGGGATCAATTCGCCAGCTCCGGAGAAAAAGTCGTCGCGTCCGAAGCGCTCCTTGAAGACCCAGTCGTCTTGGAAGATGAAGTCCTCGTCATGGAGAAGGTTGATCATGATCGGGAAGGTCGTGGTCGCTGCAAGGACCGCTCGCTCGGTTCCGCTCGTATTGAAGTGGCGGTAGCGGGCATTGAGCGGAATCACGAAGAAGCTCTTGGGTCCCCACTCAAAAGAATGGGTCTTCTCACCCGGAGCCTCGATCGTGGTCGTCCCGTGGCCGCTGATGACGTAGACGACCTCCTCGAAGACATGGTGCTGGGGCGACGTTGCGCCACCCGCGGGAATGTCGAGGAGCCAGAGATCGAGGAAGTCACCCGCTCCGTCGACTTTGAGGATCGCCCCGCGTGCGTCATATCGCGCCCAGGGCTTCGTCTCTACCTCCATCAGGTTGACCGCGAAACCGCGCACAAGGGGCAGGCCCTCTTTGGTCACCCACTCCAGATGGGGGTCCCTGACATAACTCTTTCCCGAACCGACTTCGATATCCATGCTGATCTCCCCAATCACTTCGCGCCACGTTGCTGGGCGCCTGCCAAAATACGCGTTCAGTCGCGCGCCGATGCCTCAAGATCAACCTAATGGGTCCCGGCCGATGGCGTCGAGCTCGGTGGCATCGACAGATGACTCGCTACCCGTCGACTCTCTTCTCGTCGATCGGCTCCCACTCCCATTCATCGGCATGTCCGTGGGCATCCCCGTGTTCGTGATCTTTCTCCCACGGGTGCTCGCCGATTATTGCCCGACCGCTGCGGTGTGCAGCTTCGGCGGCAGCTCGGTCAGCGACGTGATGCTGGTGGGTCCCCTCGTGGTGCGCGTGATCGTCATGGTGCTCGTGACCATCGTGCCGGTCGGTCGGGGCGGCATCCTTCGACGTTGGCACCGCCCTTCCGATTAGGCGATAGCGATTGGGATAGGCGCGAGCCGCGGCCTGGGCGAGGACATAGCGCGAGATCACCTGCGCATGCTCGAGCAGGAGACGCTGATCGAACTCCGCCAATGGCAGCGTCTCGTCGTCCTCGATGGCAAGTTCTGCGATCGCCGCGCTGAGCTCTGCCACGATCTCGACGATGTGCTGCTCAAGAGGCGAAAGAAGCGGCTCGAGGTTCTCGTGTTCCTTGCTCATCTTCCGAGACTATGCCGAAATGCCGCGGCTTTCCATCACGCGGAGAACCTCAGGGCCCAATCGGCGGGACTTCCACGCGATCTCAGACGTTGAAGCGGAATTCGACGACGTCCCCGTCGCGCATGACGTAGTCCCGACCCTCGATCCGCGCTTTACCGACCGCGCGTGCCGCCGCAACAGATCCGAGCTCGACGAGATCCTCGTATCTGACAATCTCCGCCTTGATGAACCCGCGCTGGAAATCCGTGTGAATCACCCCCGCCGCCTCTGGAGCAGTGTCGCCCCGGTGGATTGTCCACGCGCGCGTCTCCTTCTCCCCTGCGGTGAGGAACGTCTGCAGGCCCAGCACCGAGAAGCCCACCTTCACGAGCTGGACGAGGCCACTCTCGTGCTGCCCGTAGCTCGCAAGCAGCTCACTGGCGTCCTCTTCTTCGAGTCCCGAAACCTCAGCCTCGATCTGCGCGCAGAGCACCACCGATTCCGCGTGGGGAACCAGCGCCGAGAGTGACTCGCCGAGCTTGGGGTCCCCGAGACCGGCCTCATCAACGTTGAAGACATAGATGAATGGCTTCGCGCTCAGGAGTTGAAGGTCCTTGATCAGAGCGACATCAAGATCGTCGCGTGACTCAAAGATCGTCCGTCCCGCGTTGAGGATCTCGCGGGCGCGTCGTGTGGCGTCGAGCACCGGCGCGAGGTCAGCCTTCATGCGCGCCTCGCGCGCGAGTCGAGCGAGTCGATTGTCGACGGTCTGGAGGTCGGCAAGTATCAGTTCGGTGTTGATCGTCGCAATGTCATCGACCGGTGATACCTTCCCGTCGACGTGGATGACATCGGGATCGTCGAACGCGCGGACCACCTGGCAGATCGCGTCGGACTCACGGATAGCCGCGAGGAACTTGTTCCCGAGTCCCTCTCCCTCGGACGCTCCACGCACAATGCCCGCGATGTCGACGAAGGTGACCATCGCCGGAACGATCTTCTCGCTGTGAAACAGCGCCGCGAGACGCGAAAGACGCGGATCAGGGACAGCGACAACTCCGACGTTTGGCTCGATCGTCGCGAAGGGATAGTTCGCAGCGAGCACCTCGTTATGCGTAAGCGCGTTGAACAGCGTGGACTTGCCGACGTTGGGCAGGCCGACAATGCCAATACTCAGACCCACCGAGCCACGCTCCTCGCTGTTGAACGACAGCTCAGGCTAATCGAATGCGAATCTACCGTCAGGACGCAGCGCGACGAAGGAGCACGACGGGAATGACTCTGTCCGTCTTCTCCTCGTACTCGGCAAAGTTCGGGAACTGCTTCTTCTGGCGCTCCCAGATTGCATCCCGCTCTTCCCCTTTAGCAACGCTGGCGATCATAGGAACGGTCTCGGAACCGATCTCGACGGTCACCTCGGGATGCGCGACGAGATTGTGATACCAGTCAGGATGTGTCGGCGCACCGCCCTTTGAGGCAAACACGGCGATCGCATCATCGACCTCTTGGTACATCATCGGGTTGACCCGCTCGAGGCCGGACTTCGCACCGGTGGTATGAAGCAACAGCACGGGTGCTCCTTCGAACTGTCCGCCCAGCCTGCCCGCGTTCGCGCGAAATTCGGCAATGACCTGTTGGTTCCATGCATTGAAATCTGTCATCTTGTGCTCCTTGGCGATGTTCAGAGGTATGGGGCGACAACGTTGATGCCGGACGGGTTATTGAACGTGAACCTCGTCGGCTTTGATCTTGAGGATGACACGCTCACTCTGGATGGGTTGTCCGTAATCTGTTCCGTTGTACTTGTGCGACAGTGCGTGGATGTGCGCGAGTGACGACGCACCGCGCTCCTCACCGACGACGCGTCCGCGTACCTCCGCGTAGTGATAGGGGTTCGTCGCGTCGACAATCGTCACGGTGACTCTCGGATCGTGCACGGTGTTCTTGTACTTCGCGCGGTGAACCTCGGTGTTGATGAGGACAAACTCATCGTCGGCATCGACCCACATCATCTGTGTCTGGGGACGGCCGTCGACAAAAAGGGTTGTCAGCGCGGCAAAATTCTTGCCTTGCGCGAGTGTCTTCACGGTCTCATCGATCATGGTCCCATCCTACCGATGGCGCGCGAGGACCCGATCACAGAGGAACTCGGTCCCGCACGTGACGGTCAGGGAATTCCATGGCCGGGAAGTCGACGCGGACGCGCGACACCGTCCTTGACCCCTCATCACATCATCGGTACCCCCGGCAATCGGTACCCCCGGCAGGACTCGAACCTGCGACACGCTGGGTAGAAACCAGCTGCTCTAATCCGCTGAGCTACGGGGGCTCGTGACAGATGCATCTCCGTCGCCTCTATTGTGACGCATGCGGCAGTGGGGATGGTTCCACCCGTGAATGCGCCATTCCGGAGAGATCGATGGAGTTCGACGAGCGGCTCAGCCCCTTGAAGGTAGAACGTGTCGAGATTGGCATCGATTGTCGCGATCCGGTGATGCTTGCGCAGTTCTGGGCCGCCGCCACTGGTTACGAGATCGGAGACTTTGATCCGGCAGAGATCTACCTCGACCTTCGTCCACCGTCGAAGGCGTTTCCGGTGATCTACTTCCAAAGGGTGCCCGAAGGCAAGAACATCAAGAATCGCCTTCACCTCGATCTCTACGTCGAAGATATCGATGTCGCAGCCGACGCCCTTGTCGCGCGTGGTGGCAAGAGAATTGGCGAATTTCGGCGTGGTTCGGCTGGCGGAAAGTGGCAGGTGATGGTCGACCCTGAGGAAAACGAGTTCTGCCTCTGCGAGCTCCAAGAATCGCAAGAGAGGGCCTAGCGGAAGTTCTCGGCTCGCGCGACGAGAACCGTGGATGTGCAATGCTGTTCGTCGGAGTAATTGCGATTCATCACCGCTTCACATGGTGGCCGTAGCTCAGTTGGTTAGAGCGCCAGGTCGTGGCCCTGGAGGTCGGGGGTTCAAGTCCCCTCGGTCACCCCAAATTTCACACAGACAGCACACTGCGAATTCGCCGCAGACTATGGTGTTACTCCGCACGCGCTCCTAGCTCAATTGGCAGAGCAACGGACTCTTAATCCGCAGGTTCTGGGTTCAAGTCCCAGGGGGCGCACCACATAATCGCAGGTAGATGGCACTATTTGGTCAAGTGGTGCGATCGTTCTTTTACCAATTGCTACTGCTTGCTACTGTAACTCTAAAAAGACTGGAGTGGCAGCAAATGCGAGGACACCTAAGACGCAGGGGAGACGCTTGGGAGCTCCGGGCATATGTGGGTCGCGATTCCATCACGGGCCAAACTAGATATAGAACGCGTACTTTTCGTGGAGGCAAGCGAGAGGCCGAAGCAGCATTATCGCGATTCGTGGATGAAGTAGGGGCGACTGGCGTTGCTCCGCCCGATGCGACTGTTGGCACCCTTTTGAATTCTTGGCTCAGTCTTGTTAACGAAGATCTCTCCCCCACCACCGTCAGGAACTACCAGTTGGCAATCGATAATTACCTCGTGCCGCACATTGGAAATGTTCGTCTCACAAAACTACAGACTGCCGCCATCGATCGACTATATCGAGAGCTACGCGAGCGCGGCGGCAAAGACGGAAAGCCACTTTCGCCCGCGTCGGTACATCACGCGCATTCAGTATTGAGAAAAGCGCTTCAACAAGCCCTTCGGTGGGGTTGGCTCAAAAGCAATCCAGCGGC
>DAIDIA010000171.1 GCA_027459565.1 Acidimicrobiaceae bacterium
TCGAACCACTATCACGGACCAGAGTAGTCAGTATCGTCTCGAACGTCCGAGCGTACCCACTTGAGTCATAATGTTCCGCGACAAGGGCCTTTGCGGCCGATGCGACCTCGTCGAGTGAATTGTTGCTCGCGTCAAGCACTCGACGAAGCACCTCAACCGCCGTATCAAGTCTTCGTGGGACGAAAAGGAAGCCGGTATCTGGATCGGAAAGCAGCTCAGGAACACCAAAAACGGAGGCTGCAGCAACTGGCAGTCCAAAACTCATTGCCTCGAGAATGGATCGAGGGAGTGACTCAATGTCCGATGCACTCACGAGCACATCGGCCGATCGATACCAAGTAAAGATGTCGCGCGTCACGGGAATCAACATCACCTGCTGACCGAGTCCGCTCTCCGCTATGAAGCTGCGCAACACCTTGGCATAACGATTTCCGGTATCGCCGACAAGTACCAGTCGCGCCGATGGGTATTCGCTTGCAATTTCTGCGAACGCCTCGACAAGAAAGATCTGAGATTTTCTCGGTTCGGTTGTCCCCATCACAAGCAGAACCCGGGAACCCACAGGGATCCGAACTTTCCGTCGCGCCTCTTTCTTCGACAACGAGCGGGCAAACGCGTCTATTGCGGCATTGTCGACGCCGTAGCGCACCACAATGGCGCGATCCTCGGGAACGATCTCAAGATATTGCATCCGTGTGGCCTCTGCCTCGAAGACCACTCGATCGACGGTGCCAAGAAGCTGTTCGACGCGTTCGCGAATCAGGAGGTCGACATAGTGGGGCGGATACGCGACGTCCCAGTAGAGCGAGGGTGGATAACTCTCATGAATTGCCCAAACGCAAGGAATTCCCAACCTGTCGGCAAGATCCACCCCCGGAAATGCGGAAAAGGTGTTCGCGAGCACCGCGTTCACACCGGTTGTCTGGACATAGAGTTCCAGTTCCGCGACACGCCCTTCGTATCCGTCAAGGTCATCTACTGAAACGCCGCCAGTTACGTGAACCGTGATTCCAAGGTTCTCGAGATCTCGGCGAAGCGGTCCGCCGCGCATCGCCAACACCGTGCAGGGGTATTCGCGACCAGCACCGGACTGCGCCAGCAGCTCGAAGAGCCAGAGCTGACCACCCCCATATCCAAGGTCGTGGGTGACGGCGAGAAGGTCGAGGCCATCGCTTCGTACACGTTCCCTCTCGTTCACGAGATCGGCGGTCTGGAGCCGACGGCTCAGCGTCACGGCACGACGCTCCTCATCGCTCGGCTCCGAATCTCCGAGGACGTCTGCGGCCCTCTTTGTGTCCTCAACATCGACCTGACAGACGCGCTGCGCGACGACAGCCGTCGCGCCGCTCAAGGCGGTGGCGATCACCAGAAACTCCACCTCGGCGGTCTCGGGAAGTTCCCGGAGATCGAGAAGGAGCTCAAAACCGGAGATCCCGACAAGCGGGCTGTCATCCAGATCCACGAGGTCCTCTCGCGGCATCCCCAGCCGGGCGAATCCGAAGGAGATTCCGTTGACCAGAACTTCGACGCTGGAGACCGGATTTCCCTCTCCAAAGAATGCCCAACCGAGAATGTTGAGCGGTCCACGACGAACCGACTCGTCCTCTCCTGGAAAATCCAGCGAGCCTTGAAATTCGATCGATTCATCAGCGGGACCGACGCGCGCTACGACTTCGCCGAGCCGGAAGGTATTCGGATCGATAAAGTCAGGCGCACTGCCGAGGTCTCCGAGGGCCGAAACGGCAATTTCGATCTCGTCTCCCTCAGAGAACCCGAGTGCGACGAGATCGACCTTGACGTCGAATCCCACCTCCTCGGCGATCTCCCCGTCGAAGTAGTCGTCGCCGAGGAAGCCGATGACGTCGGCCCGCGAGATATCAGCTGGGCCATGACCTGCCGGGACGCCATTGACCTCGACAAGGACGAGCGGAGCGCCCTCCCTGCCCCATGTCGCCCAGCCCGAGACCGAGGCAGCGCCAATGGGGACGATGTCCCCTGGAGCCGGTAGTTCCAGACCGCCGTGGACCTCGGGACGGCGGCGATTGCGGTACGCGCCGCGAGCCGCACTCGTGTGATGGTCGATGTGACCAACGCGCGCCGAGACCGCACCGATCCGGAAGGCGTTCGGATCGATAAAACCCGGAGCCGCACCAAGGTCACCGAGGGCGGAGACGACGATCTCGATCTCGTCTCCCTCGGAGAGGCCGAGTTCGATGAGGTCGACGGCGAGGTCGAATCCCACCTGTGCGGAAATCTCCTCACCGGGAAAATCTCTACCGAGGAAGTCGATGACATCGGGGCGCGAAATCCTTGTCGCGCCATTTCCAGCCGGAACGCCGTTGACTTCGACAAGGACAAGCGGCGCGCCAACCCTCCCCCAGGTCGCCCATCCAGAGACTGAGGCGACACCGAGCGGGATGACGTCTCCCGGCGCGGGAACTTCAAGTCCACCGTGGACCTCGGGACGCGCACGGGGTGGCCCGATCGACACAGCCTCGCTTGCGAGCACCTCAGATACCGCACCGTCGCTCGTGATGCCGACAATCGAGACCGAGGTCTCCCAGATGGGTTGGTCGGTCATATCCCGCGTCACGACGGCCCCGCCTTGGTGGGCGGAGCCGGTGACCGCATCGGAATAGGCGGCACCGAGGTCGGCGGTGAAGGAGAATCCGAAGAGGTCCGTCGATGGACGTCCGAGGTACGCCGCAACGTCGGGACGCATCTGGTCAATCTTTCCCGCGGCTGCTGGCGCGCCATCGACGAGGACCATGACCCCCTTCGCGGATTCCTCACGCAGGCTTGCCCAGCCCGAGAAGTTCACGAAGTCCGCGGGAACGACCTCGTTCGGAACGGGGAGGTCGATCCTTCCAAGCGGGCCAGAGGGCTCCGGGTTAGCCTCTTCCATCGGAGCCAGTCTTCGAACCAGACGGCGTCCTCTTGGACCGCCCCTTCCGATGTGGTCCGACAGGGTGCGGCGGAGGGATCCGATTGGTCATCCCGGTGATATTACTCGGGACCTCGAGACGACTAAGAGCTTCAGCCGATAGGTGAGAGATCCGGCATCCAGCGATTGCGCCAGTCGATGA
>DAIDIA010000172.1 GCA_027459565.1 Acidimicrobiaceae bacterium
CACGAAAGCGCTGGCCGATCCGCGCGATCGTCACCTTCGCCGTCCCCTCGAGGCCCGTCGCAGGCACCTCCTCCCAGGAGGTCACCTCGAAACTTCCCTCAACTTTCAATGCGCCGCCTCCCATGGTCGCCCTCTCCCGCACGTCGCGTCCGGCGTCAGCTCGCCAGATGGAGCCGCTCTGGCGCGTAACGCACCCCCGGAATCGGTGGCGCCGGCAGCGCTAGTTGAGCGGATCCTCGCTCTCGACGTCGTCGTCAGAGACGTGGCTCGTCCAGTCCCGGCCATCCCAGTAGCGAAGCTGGTGGTGTCCCGAGACGTCCCGGTACCAGCCGAACAGTGCAGGCTTGCCGAGCTGATCCGACTGCGGGCCGCCGTAACCCGACGGCGGCGTCTTTGGCGCGTAGGCGGCGAGCGCCTCCTCCGTGGTCGTGGGGGCCGAACCGGTCTGCTCGTAGGTCGTCCGACTTGCGCCGGTCGTCGATCCACCCTGTGCGGTGTGAGCGCCCCTCGGTTCGGGTTTGGTCGAGACGATTGCAATCAGCTCGAGCGCGAACCCAAAGGGAGCGAAGAAGAAGCAGATGAGCGCCCAGACGAACGACGGAATGCGCCAGGGGGTGACGCCGCGCGTCGCCCTGATCCGCTGGGAGAGGCGATAACCAAAGATCGAGATCACCACGGCCAGCACGCCGCTCACCACCAACGTGGTGTTGCTCTGCGACCCAATCGTCGTGGAGAGAGCGGATGCGATATTCATTGGCGATGCTCCAAGCGTTGCACGTACGCCATCAGTTGTGGCCTACAGCCATCCTACTCCCGTTCCCCTGAGAATTTGCCGGGAGACCTCTGTGTCAGCGACCCGGTCGCCCCCTAAAACGGCGCTCCCAGCATGCGCGGTGCCAATGGCGACGTTCGTCAGCCCTGCCAAGCGGGACGACAACGAGATGGCCGACACCCACGGCGATCTCGTTGTTGCACCCGGGGCAGGTGTAGCTCTTCGTCGCCTGAAAGGGCTGGACACTCTTGACCGAGGCCGCAAGGCCACTGATCGGATCATCTTCAAAGCGCGATCGGGTCGAAGACATTGACCCCATACTTGTGCAATTTCTGGGCCGTGGGTGCCCTTGGCGCGGATATTGCGCGTCCGGAACGCGAGTTGTGGCATCGGGGCGTCGATACGGGATCGTCGATACTGGGTTGTCGGTTTGGCGTGACCGGTAGGAGAATGCAGAGGCGAATGCGCGGCTTGAGGGATCGGGAGGGCACAAGAGATTGAACGTCCGGCACATCATCCCCCTCGGGGGCTTTGACGAACTCGCGTCGCTCCGCGCGCTCGTCGTAGGCGCCGGCGTGGCCGGAGCCTCAGCGCTCCTGGTCGAAGAGCGCCGAGAGTCCGACCTCGATCCGGTCGTCGTACTCGCCTCCTTCGCGGAGCTTGCTCCCTCGATCGGACTCGGGATCATGGTCTCTGGGCACTCGGGTCGGTCGCCGAGCGTGCTCGCCAAGTTTCTCAGCGGACTTGATCTCGTGACCGGCGCGAGGGCACAGCTCGTGATCGGCGAAATGGGCGGGGCCACAAGCGAGAGTCTTGCGCGCACCGTGGAGCAGGTCGGCCTGATCTCCGAGATGCTCACGCACGATGTGACGACCCTCGCGGGTCCGAACTACCGCGTCGATCGCGCATGGAACACGCCGCGCGCGACATCGGCACCGCTCGCAGTCGACAAGGTCGCCATCATGTGTTCACCGACCGAGTTCGCGAAGCTGACCAGTGAGGACCGAGCGCTCGCGCCCTCTGCAGTGGTGTGGGTCGATCCCACAACATGGCATCACGATGCATCGATGATCGCGGACACACGCCGGAAAATCGCGCCGGAGTTCATCGGCGCCCTGGTCGACATCGAGGGTGATGTCGCGGTCTCCCTGGACTTCGCCGCGTCGGTCGCGGATCACTTCTCGGCTGTCTACCTGCGCTGGTCCGCTCTGCCGACACCCGAAGACCTCGCACGGTGTTCGCTTGCGTCGTGAATCTCTGCGCCAAAGACGCCGGTCGGTCAGGGCTCTCGGTTGTGGAGCCGGAGTGCCTCGAAGTCGCCCTTGATCTGGAGCGTGCGAGGGCCGACGCCAAGGCTCTCGCCATTGATCCGAGTGATGGGCTCCACCCCTCGGATCGCCGAGGTGAGAAAGGCCTCGGAGATCCGATCCGCGCGAAAGTCACCGATCGGAAGGTCGCGCTCTTGAACGGTCGAGAGCTCGAGGACGAGACCCCGCGTGATTCCCGCGAGGCACCCCGCGACGAGCGGGGGCGTGATGACCTCGTTGTCGATCACGACGAAGACGTTTGAGCCGCTCCCCTCGCAGAGGTTGCCCGCGAGGTTGGCGAATATCGCCTCGTCGGCGCCGCGCGCGTTTGCATAGCTGAGCGCCACCGCATTCTCGCCGTATGAGATCGTCTTCAGACCCACAAGCGCTCCGCGCTCGTTTCTCGGCCACGGGACGACCTCCACGACGGCGCTCTCATGCACCTCGGTCAGCTCGGTGGTCGCCACGATGATGCTGGGCTCGCCCGGAAGGCGGCCAGAGCCAAGGGGACCGTGACCGGCGGTTACGGTGATCCGGATCCGCCCCTGCTGGTAGGGAACGTGCTCGAGCACGGCATCGACCGCATCTTTGATCCGCGCATGATCCGGGGAGGCGAGCGCAAGCCCGGCGAGCGAGGCATCGAGACGCGAGAGATGGCGTTCGAGCGCGAAGGGACCTCCGTTGAACAAAAGCACGGTCTCGAAGGCGCCGTCGCCGACGACGAGCCCATGGTCGAAGACGGAGATCTCTGCCTCGGACGCATCGACGAGCGAACCGTTGACAGAGACGAGCGCCATCCCCTGAGCCTAATTGGACGAGGTCCGCGCGTTCTCGAATCACATCTCGTCCATCGCTTCGCGCCCGAGGGGGAT
>DAIDIA010000173.1 GCA_027459565.1 Acidimicrobiaceae bacterium
GAGCACCCGCGCGCCCGCCTCGTTGTGCGCGCCGTCGAGAATCACCAGGGGACCTCGCGCCACCACCTCGAGGCGGCCGGGAACCTTTATCCTCGCGAACGCCTCGGCGACGACGTCCTCGTGGAGGGGCGCGCCAAAGAATGCCTCGACCGCGCAGAGTGCGAGCGAGGCGTTGCTCCCCTGATGGGCTCCATGCAGTCCGAGGAAGATCCCCTCGTAGTTCGCGCCAGGTGTCCTGATGTCAAGAACGCGCCCACCAACGGCGATGCTGTTGTTCGTGCATTCGAAGTCGCGCCCCCGGCGCCAGAGGTCCCGAGCCCCGACGCGTCTCGCCTCGTCGGC
This sequence comes from Acidimicrobiaceae bacterium, assembly GCA_027459565.1. Taxonomy (GTDB): domain Bacteria; phylum Actinomycetota; class Acidimicrobiia; order Acidimicrobiales; family Bog-793; genus CAIVND01. The sequence continues at coordinate 343 of DAIDIA010000173.1, forward strand.
GAAGATCTCGACGATCTGTTCATCTTGCTCGCCGATCACCGCGATCGAAGAGGCCTTGATGATCCCCGCCTTCTCGGTGGCGATGTGCTTCCGTGTCGGTCCGAGGATCTCGACATGGTCGAGTTCGACGTTGGTGATCGCCGCCACCTCGGAGTCGATCACGTTCGTTGCGTCGTACCTGCCACCGAGGCCCACCTCGACGACAGCGACATCGACGGCACAGTCCGCGAAATACCGGTAGGCGGCGGCGGTGACGAGCTCGAACCATGTCGGCGCCACCGCGAGTGTTCCGTTCGAAAGGACGAAATCCTCGAGCGTCTCCAGCGCGACGAGGATCTCGAGCAACTCCTCATCGGAAATCGGCACGAGATCTTTCGTGATGCGCTCGTTCATCTGCTGGAGATGCGGACTCATGATCGTGCCGGTCGAAAGCCCGCGCGCGAGCAAGAGCGCGGTCGCGATCCGTGTCGTCGAACCCTTGCCGTTCGTACCCGTGATGTGGATGCTGGGATAGGAGCGATGGGGATCCCCCATCACTCCAAGGAGCGCGGCAATCCGTTCGAGCGTCGGCTCGGCCGCTCTGCCAGCCTGACCGCGTTCGATTGCCTCAAGGTTGATGTGCCGGTCGAGCCAGGCGAGCGCATCGCCGAATGAGGAAAAATCGACCTCGCCCAATTCGCTCTGCGCTCTGTGGTGATCAGGAGGCGACGCGGCGGGTGCGGTCGGACTTGTCGTCAACGCGCGCGAGCAGGGTTGGCGCGACGTGCTCAAGCACGACGGACCGGTCGATCACGCACCGCCCGACATCTGTTCTGCTGGGAAGGTCGTACATCACCTCAAGCAGCACCTCTTCGATGATCGCGCGCAGACCTCTCGCACCGGTTCCACGGAGGAGAGCCTGGTCCGCAATCGCCTCAAGGGCGTCTTCGGTGAATTCGAGCTCGACGTTGTCGAGTTCGAATACCCGCTTGAACTGTCGCACCAGGGAGTTCTTTGGCTCCACGAGGATCTGGACAAGTGCGTCGCGGTCGAGGTTCGAGACCGCGCTCACAACGGGAAGGCGACCGACGAACTCGGGGATCAGTCCATATTTCAAAAGGTCCTCGGGCAAGACCTCGAGCATCAACCTGCCCTCGTCCTGGAACTTGTTCTTCTTCACATCGGCCCGGAATCCGATTCCCGTCTTCCCGATACGCGATTCGATGATCCGGTCGAGACCCGCGAAGGCACCGCCGCAGATGAACAGGATGTTCGTCGTGTCGATCTGGATGAACTCCTGATGGGGATGCTTGCGTCCCCCCTGGGGAGGAACCGAGGCGGTGGTGCCCTCGAGAATCTTCAGCAGCGCCTGCTGCACACCTTCGCCTGAGACGTCACGCGTAATCGAGGGGTTCTCGGACTTCCTCGCGATCTTGTCAATCTCGTCGATGTAGATGATCCCGGTCTCGGCCTTTTTGACGTCGTAGTCGGCGGCCTGGATCAGCTTGAGCAAGATGTTCTCGACGTCCTCACCGACGTAGCCCGCCTCCGTGAGTGCGGTCGCATCGGCGATGGCGAACGGGACATTGAGCATGCGCGCGAGAGTCTGGGCCAGAAGTGTCTTGCCACAGCCGGTTGGGCCGAGCAACAAGATGTTCGACTTCGCGAGCTCGACATCCGTGCCCGAGTCCGACTCTGCCTGCACCCGCTTGTAGTGGTTGTAGACCGCGACGGAGAGGATCTTCTTCGCCTGCTCCTGCCCGATCACATAGTCATTGAGGAACTCGAAGATCTCGCGCGGCTTTGGAAGGTCTTCGAAGCTGACTTCGTGTGCCTCGCCGAGTTCCTCTTCGATGATGTCGTTGCACAGTTCGATGCATTCGTCACAGATGTAGACGCCCGGCCCAGCGATCAACTTCTTCACCTGCTTCTGCGTCTTTCCGCAGAAGCTGCACTTTACGAGCTCCCCGCCCTCACCAAACTTGGCCATCACCCCTCCTTAACGTCAGGCTGCGCCCACTGCGGCCATCTGGCCCATGACATCACGCGATGTAATGACCTCATCTATGACACCGTAGTCGCGAGCCTCGTCCGCAGAGAGGATGAAGTCGCGATCGGTGTCAGATGCGATCTTTTCCACCGACTGACCAGTGTCCTCCGCGAGCATCTCGTTCAACATGTCGCGCATTCGCAGGATCTCTTTCGCCTGGAGCTCGATGTCGGTCGCCTGGCCCGAGGCTCCGCCGTAGGGCTGGTGCATGAGGATCCTCGCGTGCGGCAACGCGAAGCGCTTGCCCTTGGTACCCGACGCGAGCAGCACGGCCGCAGCCGAGGCAGCCTGTCCGAAGCAGAAGGTGGACTTGTCGGGCTTGACATATTTCATCGTGTCGTAGATCGCGAACAGCGCGGTGATATCTCCGCCGGGCGAGTTGATGTAGATGTTGATGTCCTTCTCCTGGTCCTCTGACTCGAGAAAGAGCATCTGCGCGCAGACGAGATTCGCGACGGTGTCATCGATCGGCGTCCCGATGAAGATGATGCGCTCTCTCAGGAGGCGCGAGTACAGGTCATAGGCGCGCTCGCCACGGCTCGACGACTCGACGACCGTCGGTACGAGATAGTTCGATGCGCGATATCCCGTCGTGATCGATGACGCAACGTTCGGTTCAGCACTGTTCATTCGTGCGCCTCCTCAACTTCATGGTGGTGATGTTCATGATCATGGTCATGGTCATGGTCATGGTCATGGTCGTGGTCCTCGAGAACGGCCATGAGCGCCTCGCGGTCGACAGCCTTGCCCTCTTCGTCGACCATCGACACATGCTCCACCAGCCACTTGAGCGCCTTCGCCCGCTCGATCTGGGAGCGGAGCGCGGCGATGCGACCATTCGTCTCAAGCGTTGCGCGCATCTGCGCCGGCGTCTGCCCGGACTGGGCAGCGAGGCGGACGAGCTCCTCGTCGACGTCGGACTCATCTGCCTCGATCGCCTCCGCCCGGACGAGTGCGCGCAGAGCGAGGTCGGCCTTGACCTGTGTGATCGCCTGAGGATCGAGTCCAGCGAGAAAGGCCTCTGGATCCTGTCCAGTTGCATTCAGATAGTCCTGGATCGAAACCTGTTGCTGAGAGAGCCGGTACGCGAGGTCCTCGAGGAGGTGCTGCTTCTCTTCGTTGAGCAGCACCTCTGGGATCTCGACGTCGACGAGCGCGACGAGCGCCTCGATCGCCCGCTCCTGCATCGCCATCGACGCCTGCATCCGCTTGACCGAGGAGAGCCGATCGCGCAGGTCCTCGCGGAGCTGCGCGAGGTTGTCGAACTCCGATGCGTCCGATGCAAAGGCGTCATCGGCCTCAGGAAGCACCTTCTCGCGAATGAGCGTCACCTTGACCTCAAGATGCGCCGGGCCACCGGGAGCATCATCTGCATCGATCTCGAACTCGTCTCCGACCTTCGCATTGAAGAGCTTCTCGTCGATGCCTTTGACGATGCCCCCGCTTCCCACCTCGTAGACGAGGTCGTCCGCGCTCAGGCCCTCGGCGGGCTCGCCGTCGCGGCTTCCATGGATGTTCAACGTGACCAGGTCGCCGTCCCGGGCGGGTCGGTCGACCTCGGTGAGTGTCGCGAACTGCTCACGCATCTTGTCGATCTGAGCGTCGATGTCCGCATCGCTCGCTAGCGGGCTCGGCACCGTGATCTCGAGCCCCGCGTATCCTGCAATCGTCACCTCGGGTCGCACCTCGACGGTGGCTGCAAAGACAATCGGTCCAGACTCCTCGCCGGCGGTGATATCGATCTCCGGCTGGTTGATGACGTCGAGGGACTCTTCGTTGACGGCGTCCTCGTAGTACTTGGGAAGCACGTCGTTGAGCACCTCCGCCCGGATGGTCTTGTGTCCAAGTCGCGAGATGAGTACCTGGCGCGGAACCTTGCCCGGTC
>DAIDIA010000174.1 GCA_027459565.1 Acidimicrobiaceae bacterium
ACCGACTGGACCGGGTTCTCGTCGAGCTTCGCGGTCGGGGCGATCGGGTGCCAGTAGCGGCGCATCATCTCGCCACCCGGTGTTCCCTTGCCGACCCTCGTCAGCCGCTCGTTCTGTTCTGTGGTGATCATCTGTGCCCCCTGCCTGCGCTCTTTGTTGTCAGAGCATGAAGTCGCTGCGCCGACAGTTCCGATCCGACGCCTCGCTCGTTCACGCCATCGAAGACCACGTTCGGGTGTGATTCTCGCGCGCGTTGATGGTGCAAGCCTATTCGGACTCTCGCAGATCCGGTCGTGCCGCCACTCCCTGGCCATCGGGGACCCGTGCGCCCCCTCGAGGCACCGTGGCGTAGCGCGGGTCGGACAACAGAAGACGCAGTGGATCAATGGTGACGAGTCGGCCTGTAAGCGGGGTTCTGTAGTGGACGCTGTCCACACGGTGGCCATCCATCTCAGCGGTCTACCTGGAGACATCGGACGGGCCGCCCGTCTCCGTTTTGACCTTGCTCCGGGTGGGGTTTACCGAGCCAGATCCGTCACCGGATCCGCTGGTGCGCTCTTACCGCACCGTTTCACCCTTGCCTGTTCCCCGAAGGGTCATCGGCGGTCTGTTCTCTGTGGCACTTTCCTGCGGGTCACCCCGACTCGCTGTTAGCGAGCACCCTGCCCTTTGGAGCCCCGACTTTCCTCGGCACCGGTGATTGCGCACCGGTGACGCGGCCACCCGGCCGACTCGTCCCCGCCATCTTTGCACGGTTGGTGTATGGCAAAATCGCGCCCACCCGGTGACGGCGAAAGTCAAAGAGATTTCGAGGGTGCAGGTAGCCTGTGGAGATGAGTTCTCCGGAGGAGCAGCGCTTCGATTTCGGGAGCCAGCCGCGAGAGGACGCCGATACCAAACCCCCGGCGCCAAGGCGCTCGCGGCGTACCGCGCACGCGAAGGGTGCGGAGCCAGACGAGGGAATCGACGCCACGGATCAGCGCGAGGCCACAGATGATGTCGCGGAGCGCCTGAAAGAGCGGATTGAACGTCTCCGCCAGCGCGCGACCGAGAGTGCGCCGACTACTCGGAGCACAGGGAGAGCGCGCGCGGCGCTCCCCAGCTCCGAAGACCGCGGACGGGGCGGCGATGTCGAACCGTCTGTTGAGGACGAACGCGAGTCGCTGTCGATTGCAGAGTTCTATGCGCGGATCAAGCTGGCGTTGACCAACCAGTTTCCGGGCGAGTGCTGGGTGACGGGGGAGATACGCTCACTTCGCGTCAGCAATGGGCATCGTTTCATCGAACTCTCGGACCAAGGTGGCGAGGGTCGTGCGACGCAGCAGCTCGAAGTCGCGTGCTGGGCGACCCAGTGGCGCAGCGTCGAGGCGTCGTTGCGCGCCGCCGATGTCGAACTCGAGGTTGGCCGGGTTATCCGAGTGCTCGGGAAGGTATCGGTCTGGGAGGCTGCGGGGCGCATCAGGTTCACGCTGACGCAGATCGACGTCGAGGCACTCCTTGGATCGATCGCCGCAGCGCGACAGAAACTTCTGGCGTCACTCGAACTCGAAGGTCTCCTCGAGCGCAACCGTCAGCTCGCGGCGCCTCCCGTTCCGCTTCGGATCGGACTTGTCACAAGTCAGGGTTCAGAGGCCCAGAAAGATTTTCTCGGGCAGCTCGAACGGTCGGGATTCGCCTTCGAGGTCGAATCCATCCACTCGCTCGTCCAGGGTTCAGAGGCACCGAACCAGATCGCGCAGGCTCTCGAGCGGTTGCTTCCCTCTCGGCCGGATCTCTGTGTGATCGTGCGGGGAGGTGGATCTCGGAACGACCTCGCTGCCTTCGACTCCGAGACTGTCGCGCGCGCGATCGCGAACTACCCGATTCCGATTTGGGTTGGCATCGGGCATACCGGGGATCACAGCGTTGCCGATGTGGTCTCGGGTGCTTCGTTCATCACGCCGACCGCCTGTGGCGAGGCGATTGTCGCACGCGTGCTCGCCTACTGGGAATCGGTGCTCGACCGCGTCTCCCACATCAGCGGTTTGGCGCGTACCAGTCTCCTCGGTGCCGAACAGCAACTCATAGCGCGCCGATCGCTGATCGGGCGTGTCGTCGGCGCATTGCTTGCTCGCCATGAGAGTGCCCGGGTCGAGCGACGCGCGCGCATCGCGAGCGCTGCGACACATCTCGTGCGCGCACAGCGCCGTGAACTCTCGCAGCGCACGGTACTTCTGCGGCGCGCGGTCGCAACGAACCAGGAGCAATTGCGTCGGTCAGCTCGACAACGATCCGAACTGCTCCGGGCGTTTTCCCCGGATCGCCAACTTGCTCGCGGTTGGGCGATCTTGCGTGACGTCGACGGCAAGGTGATCCGGTCGATCGGCCAGGTCGAGGTTGGGGAGCGTCTTGTCGCTCGGGTTTCAGACGGTGACATTGGCGCAACCGTCGAGGTGTTGCAGTCAGCGGGTGCGAAGGAGATCGGATCCAACGAGGATGAGGAGAGAGAGTGACGGAGGCGTCGAAGAAGAAGGTATCCGAGCTTGGATACAGCGAGGCGGCAGGTGAACTCGATCGAATCATCGAGGAACTCGATCAGGGGCAGGTTGATCTCGATGTCCTCGATGCCCGGTTTCGACGCGCGGTAGAGATCGTCGAAGAGCTAGACCGACGGATCCAAGGTGCCAAAGAGCGGGTAGATGAACTTCTCCCGAGGCTTGCGGCGCTCGGTACCAGTGAAGATGATGACGGTGAAGGAAATGCGTAGACAGAATCGCGTCGAAGTAGCCTGATCGCATGTCCCGATATTCATTGCATGCGGTTGGAACCGATCGCCCAGGGATTGTTGCGGGCGTGACCGGTGTTCTCGCCGATGCCGGATGCAATCTGGAGGATTCGCGAATGGCAATCCTTCATGGGCAGTTCGCGATCATGCTGGTGGTAGAGGCTCCCACCCATCTCACCATTGAGTCGCTGGAGGAATCCTTTCGCGAGATTCAGGACGCATTTGATCTGATGGTCGTCATCCGCCCTCTGCCGGAACAATCGAACACCAGAGCCGCTGGCGACACGGTCGCGGTATCGGTACACGGTGCCGATCGCCCTGGCATTGTCTCGCATATTGCAAGGCGCGTGGCTGAACTTGGTGGCAACATCGTTGACCTCACCACGCACAAGATCGAGGAGCAGGGTGGTTCGAGCTATGTACTGCTGTTGAGTATCGAGACCTCCTCCGGCTGCACCGAGGAGGTCTTGTCGCGCGAGCTTGACACTGTCGCTCGACAGCTCGGAGTCTCCTGCGTCGTCCACGCAAGTGGCAACGAACTCTTCTGATCCGTCTTCGCACTCTAACCATGCCCCCCCGACCCATCGTGACAAT
>DAIDIA010000175.1 GCA_027459565.1 Acidimicrobiaceae bacterium
ACGCTATGCATCGACATTGAACGACGGACGACGGTCAACTCGCGTCGAGATGAACTTTTAATATCTCTCGTCAGATGACGCCCGGTCCCGACGAGGGAGGCACGCGGAGTGCGCGCGGCGCCGACTTTTCTCTGTTGCGAAATCGCGACAACCGTCGTCGCACAGGCACCCTCTACGCGCGTACGGGAACGAGACAGTGGTCAATGTGCTTGGTTTCGAGCACCGTCGCCGCCGCATGCTCGATCTGCGCCCTCGAGATCGACCCTCTGGCAAGTGCGGATCGAACTGCGAGGACAATCCCGGCGGTTGTCGTGGAGAGCTCCGCTGTGCCTGCATTGAAAAGCACCATGTCGTCGCCGGCGATCAGGGCTGCAACGGCGGCGGCTCCAAGCGAGGCGTACGCGTCACGGATCGCGACCGCGGAGAGTGAGTCCGTGAGGATGAGACCGCGGAAATGAAGGCGCGCGCGGAGCTCTCCGGTGACGACGACTCGAGAGAGCGATGCCGGTGTCCTCGAGAGACCGGGAATGACCGCGTTGGAGACCATCACTGCGGGTATCCCCGCGTCGATCGCGCGCTCAAAGGGAATGAGACCCGTTCCTTGGACAACTTTCCACGGTGGAGTGCTCGCGGCGACGAAATCGGTGTTGCCGACTGTCCCCCCGAGTCCCGGGAAGTGCTTGATGACGGGGATGATTCCGCCGCGCTCGAGTCCGTTCGCGAAGGCAAGCACATCGCGCGAGGTTGTGGCGACGCTGCCACTGAAGGCACGCGTTCCGTCCGCGTTCATGGCGTTCGGCCCGGGGCGGGCATCGATATCGGCCACCGGCGCGAGATCCATCGTCAGACCGAGACTGCGCATCGAGTGCGCGAGGGCCATTGCCCGGCGCTCGATCGCTGCCGGTGTCATCGTCGCTCCCATCGTCCGCGCACTCGGAACATCTCCGATCAGCGGCCAGAGCCGTTGTACCGCTCCGCCCTCCTCGTCGGTCATCACCAGCGGGGCGATCCCGTCCGGAGCTGCCTTGAGAGCGGTCGATATCTGTTCGGGAAGGTCCGTTCGCGAAGAGCCGGTGAGGACAATCCCTCCGATTCCCTCGGCGACCTCCGGCCTTGCCTGCGAGAGCGCGGCCTGGTCGACCGGGATGACGATGAGTTGCGCGATGAGCCGGTCGATGTTCCATCGCGAGACGATCGCCAAGGCACCACAGGACCTCGCCACCACGGATCCCGACCGCACGGTCTCCTGATGCATCGACGCTCCGGCGCGAGGCAGGTACGACGCAGCCACGGCAAGGATGGAGGTGAGAACCAGGCCGATCCGATTGACGGTCCGTGGCGTCATGGGCGAGCGGTACCGACAACCCGATGGAGTTCGGCGAAGATCTCGGTCAGCTCGGGAAGCTGATACTGCGCCTGGAGGCCACTCGGGTTGGGCAGGACGAAGACGGGGCAGGCAACGGGAGATTCCGCCTGGAGTCCGATCTTTGCCCTCTGCCCGAATGCGGAGGCATAGGCACCGATTCCGAGTACTGCAAGGACGCCGGGCCGGTAGCGCTTCACGGTCGCGCGGAGTCGTTTCGCCCCCGCTTGCAGCTCCTCGCGCGACAGTTCATCGGCACGCGCCGTAGTGCGCGCCACAATGTTGGTGATTCCGATCCCGAGCGAGAGCAGCGCGCGGTCCTCGTCGGGAGAGAAGATCTCGTCCGTGAAGCCGGCTCCGGCGAGGGCTTTCCAGAAACGATTGCCGGGTCTCGCGAAATGGTGCCCGACCGCGCCCGAATAGAGACCGGGATTGATCCCGCAGAACAGCACCCGCAGATCCATCGCGATGACGTCGGGGACGATTCTCCCCGCGGCCTCTACGAGCTCCTGCTTGGTGGGCCGAGGCGGCTGTCCGTTTGATGGCTCCACACGCCGCTCCCCATCATCGGTTCGAGGAGGCTGTTGCGCGCGCACAACAGCCTCCTATCGACAGTTGCTAGAGGTGGCTGTTCAACCGGCTGAACACCGCTCGGCTGTTGTCCTCATAGATCTTCTTCTTGTCCGCGTCGCTCAACGTGGTGATCTGGTCGACATAGCGCTTCGTGTCGTCGTAGTAGTGGCCAGACCGTGGATCGATCCCGCGCACCGCTCCAACCATCTCCGAGGCGAAGAGGATGTTGTCGATCGGCACTACCTTGAACAGGCACTCCATGCCGGGAAGGTGATAGACGCAGGTGTCGAAGTAGACGTTCTTCAACATCGACTCCTCGAGCGGCGCCCGGCCATTGTCCTGGGCGAGGCCGCGGTAGCGGCCCCAGTGATACGGAACCGCGCCGCCGCCATGGGGAATGATCACCTTCAGCGTCGGGAAGTCCTTGAAGAGGTCCGACATCAACAGCTGCATGAACGCGGTCGTATCGGCGTTGAGATAGTGCGCGCCGGTCATGTGGACCGCCGGATTGCACGACGCGCTCACGTGAACCATGGCCGGAACATCGAGTTCGACCATCTTCTCGTACAGCGGATAGAACGACCGATCCGAGAGCGGTGGATCCTGCCAGTAACCACCTGAGGTATCTGGTGTGAGGTTGCATCCGACGAAGCCGAGTTCGTTCACACATCGCTCCAGCTCCGGGATCGAATCCGAAGGCGTCGAGCCAGGCGATTGGGGCAGCTGACAGACGCCGACGAAGTTCTTCGGATAGAGATTGACCACGCGGTGGATCAGATCATTGCTGACCTGAGCCCAGCGCTGGCTCATCGCCGGACTTCCGACGTGGTGGGCCATCGCGCTTGCCCTCGGGGAGAAGATTGTGACGTCGGTCCCGCGTTCCGCCTGCAGTTTGAGTTGCGCCGACTCGAGACTCTCCCGGATCTCGTCGTCGGTAATCGTGGGGTATCCCGGATCGCCGGAGTCTCCGAGTTCGATCTGACGCCGTCGCCATTCCCAGAGTGATTCCGGAGCGGTGGTGTAGTGACCGTGGCAGTCAATGATCATTCTGGCCTCGCAGGTTCTCGTTCGACACCGCCACCGAGCGGCGTTGCGCATTGGTTGAGCGCATCGTAGAACGATACCGGTCCCGCCGACTCGAGACCAATGGAAACCATCGATCGGCCGTGGGCATTCTCATCGCTTCTGATAGCGTGCAAACGCGATTGATTGGCGTGCGTTGACAGGCAGTGGCCGCTGCGGAATATCCTCCGGGGTCGCTGCCCTCTCTGTCTCTTGGCACGACGCGATCAGACAGCCGAGAGTGGACAAGGAGACAAGATGAGTGAGATTCCCCGACTGAACGGAGTCATTCGCGCGTTCGAGCAGGGCACGCGGGCATTCGCCGCGTTCGCCAACGCCGATGTCGAGACCGCTCTCGCATTTTCCACGACAAAGTACGACGGCATCGTGCTTGAGATGGAGCACAACCCTTGGGACATCCGGGCGCTGCGGGACTCGTTGCAGTACCTGCTCAACCGGGGTCAGATCGCAAAGTCCGGGTCCGTCGCGCCACCGGTTACCCCGATCGTGCGCGTACCGGCGAATGGCGCGGAGAAATCGCAGTGGCATGCAAAGCAGGCCCTCGACCTCGGAGCCTATGGAATCGTGTGGCCACATATCGCCACTGTGGAAGAGGCCGAGAATGCCGTCGCGGCCTGCCGCTACCCGCGGCTCTCCTCGGCTCCGCTCTACAAGCCCGAGGGGCTCCGCGGAGACGGTCCGACGGCTGCGTGTCGCTACTGGGGGATCTCCCAACAGGAGTACTACGAGCGGGCCGATGTGTGGCCGCTCAACCCAGCGGGCGAGATTCTCGTGATCTTGATGATCGAGGACACCACGGGCATCAACAACCTCGACGCGATTCTGAGCGAGGTTCCCGGCATCGGGGCACTCCTGATCGGTGAGGGAGACCTGAGCCAGGAGCTCGGGTATCCGCGGCAGTACGAACACCCGACGGTGCTTGAGCACATGGCGCGGGTCAGAGAGATCGCCGCGCGCCACAACGTCCCGGTCGGCCACCCTCATGTTGGAGTCGACAACGTCGAGCGCGTCGTCGCCGAGGGCTATCGCCTCCTCATGCCAGCGCCGGTCCGCACCTACGCGGGACTCGAGATGGGCCTCAAGCTGACGGGTCGCGCGTAGCGGCGAGAACACGGGGTCCAACGGACCCGAGGCGATGACTCAGGAACCGCCGAGAAGACGCTCTGCCTCTTCGGGGCAATGCCGCCGCACTGCCTCATGGTTCGTGGAGTCCTCACCCATGTAGATGCCGCGCTCCCAGACGCGTTTTCGCGGATCGGCAACGTCAAGGGTCATCTCGCCGATGCGCTCGATGGCGATCGTCACCCTCTCACCATCTTGGAGCGGACCGAGCCCCTCGTGATTCGTCCCGCACGAGATGAGGTCTCCGGAGCGCATGGTCATGACCGTGGTCGCGAACTCGATGAGTTCGGGGACCCGGTGCTCCATATCGTCGGTGTGGTAGTTGTGGCGCAGCTGCCCATCGTCAAAGAACCGCACATGCAGATCGTTCGGGTCGGGAATCTCATCGGCGGTGACGATGCATGGCCCGACCGGACAGAACGTGTCAAACGACTTTCCGAGCCAGCTCCCCGTCTTCCAGGTCGACCGCCCCTCCCCGCGCGCCGAGACGTCGATGAGACAGGTGTAGCCAAATACCGCACTCATCCAGTCCTCGCGCCGAACGGACTTCGCGGGCCCCTTGACCACGACCGCGAGCTCGGCCTCATGCATGAATATCCACGGTTCATCGAAATCGGGGAGCTCTATCGTTGCGCCGGGCCCGATCACGGCGTCGGGATCCTTCAAGAACATGTTCAGCGGCCGCGGCGCTCTCTGGGCGTGTTCCCAGTAGTTGCCGATGCAGCCGAGAATCTTGCCGGGCCGGGGGACAGGAGCGAGGAGTCGCACGTCACTCAGCAACACCGGATCTCTCGTACCGAGCGCCTCTGCGATCGGATCTCGCAGGCTCTCAAAGTCATCGATAAGCCGCTCGATCGCGTCCTGGGGCGAACACGTTGGAGCGAGCAGTTCCCCGATCCCGACGACCCCGTCACCGACAAGCACGCCGGGCTCGATCGTGCCCGCAGACTCAAAAACGACGATCTTCATCTCCACACCGGCCCTTTTGGCGAGAAACCTGTGAAACATGTTAGGGAACCGGCAAACATCCTGCTCAGATCGCGTCTTTCGATTTCCGCGCGCCACAAATCTTGTGCCGATGGGCTAGGGTTCGCACATCAAGCGCTCTTCAATCCGCGATCGCCTTCCCCCCCTCATCGTCTCACCACGAGGAGATGGACACGCAGGTTATGCACTGATCTTCCCGCCAAGGCGGCTGATTGTGCTGCACGCGATTCCGATCATCGTCGAGGGAATCCTCGGTCCCCTCGCGGTGTTCTACATCTCACTTTTGACCCTTGGATTTCGCGCCGCGTTGATTGCGACGCTCGTCTGGTCCTACGCGGCGATGCTCCGACGGGTCGTGCGCGGTGACCGGATCTCGACGCTGTTGATTCTGGGATCCGTCCTGCTTGCACTCAGGACGGGCATCTCGTACGCGACCAAGAGCAGCATCTTCTACTTTGCCCAGCCCCTTGCAGGCGCGGTGGTGATCTCGTTCGTCCTGATCGCGACCGCCGTGCTCCGGCGACCGTTCACACAGCGCTTCGCGCACGATTTCTGCCCGCTCTCGCCAGAGCTTCTCGAACTGCCGCGCATGCACCAATTCTTCGTCCGTGTCTCGTACCTCTGGGCAGCGACGCTCCTGGTGAACTCCGGAGTCGTTCTCTACCTGCTCCTGAACTCATCGTTGCGCGCCTTTGTGGTCGAGCGATCCGTGGTCTCGTGGAGTACGACCGCAATCGCAATCACGTTGTCGATCCTCGGATTCATCCGAACGCTGCGCAACGATGGCGTACACGTCACCTGGGGCGACCATCCGAAGATCGCGAGCGTCGTCGGCTAGAGCGATCATCTCCCGCAAGCTAACTTGAATCTCGGACATTCGAGTCAAGGGGAGAGGACACGTGCAGGGACACGGCGGCATCCATACTCCTCCCGGAGAGTCCAGCGAACTCGGCGAGCATACGATCCCGACACTGGAAACATCCCGGGGTGCACGACCACGACAAGAGTCCGGATCGGCGAACTCCGAGCCTCAGGGTGATCCCGCGAGGTGGAGGATCTTCAGCATCGTCGGCTTCGCGCTCTTCATGTCATCTCTTGACCTGACGATCGTCGGAACCGCCCTTCCCGCGATACACCGTTCGCTCAATTCGCCGATCAACTGGACGGCGTGGACGATCACCGCTGCGACGCTTGGAACCGTCGTCATCATGCCGATCGCGGGCGGAATAAGCGATCAGTTCGGCAGAAGGCGCGTCTTCATCATCTCCGCCGTCGTCTTCACCCTCTCCTCGCTGGCCTGTGGCTTCGCGGGGAACATCTACCTGCTCGTGGTCTTGCGCGCATTCCAGGCACTCGGTGGTGGAGCGTTCATGCCGTCGGCAACCGGCATCGTGGCCGACAGTTTTGGCCCGAACCGGGACCGAGCGATCGCGATGTTCACCAGCATCCTGCCGGTCGGCGCCATCGCCGGACCCGTGCTCGGCGGAGTCTTCGTCACCTACTGGTCCTGGCGCGGCATCTTCTTCATCAACATTCCGATCGGCATCGCGGTGATCACGGCAGCGGTCCGATACCTGCCGAAATCGCCGCGGCGTCAAGCCGACAGCCTCGACCTCTACGGGATCTTCCTCCTCGGAGCGGCCGTGCTCATCGCGATGTTCGCAATCACCCTGCTGGGCGAATCCAATGCCGACGTCGGCTCTCCGCTCTTCATCGGATCACTGATCACAGCGGCCCTCCTCGCCCTCGCGTTTGTGCGCAACACCCTTCGCAATCCGCATCCGATCATTCCGCTCGACCTGCTCCGGGGCCGCGCGTTTCTCATCATGGATCTCGTGAACTTCATCTACGGCGCGGCCGTGCTCGGGCTCGGGGCACTCGTTCCGCTCTACGCGGAGGACAGATTCCACATCGCCCCACTACAGGCGGGAACGGTCCTCGCGGCCCGCGCGATCGGCACCATCGCCGTGGCAGGCATCGCGTCGTTTCTCCTTCGTCGAACCGGCTTTCGCCTTCCGATGATCGTCGGAATGACCATCATCGCGCTTGGCAGCGCGATGATGTTCTTTCGGCCCACGGGTATCGATCCATTCGTCTGGCTGTCGGTGACGACGGGATTCACGGGGATCGGTATGGGGGCAGCAATGCCGGCGGCGAACAACGCGACGCTTTCGCTTGCGACGGAGAACGTCGCCGCCATCACCGGCATGCGCGGGATGTTCCGCTCCATCGGTTCGATCGTCGCGGTCTCGATCATGACCGCGGTCGCGTCGCGAAGCGCAAGTCCCGGTGTCGTTCTCGGATGGGGCTTCGTGCTCGTCGGCGTTCCGATCCTCGCGGTCATGCCGCTCGTCCTCTCACTCGAAGATCACCGCGGGAACTGGTAGGAAAGGTCCATGCATTCGGTGGCCAAGGCTACGAGCGCCACGCGGAACGGCGCTGGCACAAGAGTCACATCGAGGCCAAAAGGAGCAGTGAATTGAATACCGAGAGAGTACGGATTGCCATCATCGGAAATGGCGATGCAGCATCGATGGTGCTCGGCGACGTCGTCAAGAGCAACCACTTCGACGTCGTCGCCGCGGTCGACACCGACCCAAGGGCGCAGGCGCGATTCATCGATCGCTTCGGGGGGCCGGTGTTCCTTGGCGTCGAGGAACTTCTCGACCGGGTCGAGATCGATGGCGTCTACATCGCCACCCCGACGAAACTGCACGAGTCCCAGACGCTCGCGTGCCTGAATGCTGGTGTCCACGTACTTGTCGAAAAGCCGATTTCAACCTCGCTCGAAGCCGCGGAGTCGATGATCGCGCTGGCGAAAGCGAGGGACCTGACGCTGATGGTCTGTCACAAACGCAGTGTGGATCGGCCGATCATCGCGATGTGGCAGGTGATCGAGAGCGGGAGCCTCGGGAAGGTCCGAGCGGTGCACCGCTGGCACTTCACGGACTGGTTCTATCGTCCGCGCGGTCTTGATGAGCGGGCACCCGAGACGGGCGGCGTTGTGCTCCGCCAGGGCGCCCACGAATACGACATCATCCGGCTGCTGGCGGGTACGCCGGCTCGCGCGTTGCGGGGGATGACGGGCGACTACGACCCGAAGCGACCGGGCGAGGGCGCGTACTACTCCTGGATCGACCACGACGACGGCATCGTCGCGACCTCGATCTACGGCGGTTACGGCCATTTCCACTCCGACGAGTTCACCAAGGGCCTCGGTGCCGGCGAGAGGGTAGGGCTTGCGCGACGCACCCTCGACGACATTGCCAACACCCCCGAGCTCGAGGCCGAGCTCAAACGCGCCGAATCCGACTCGACCGGGGGCGCGCCGGGCCCCGGCGTCTACGGATTCACCCTCGTCAACTGCGAGGGAGGCGACATGCGCCCATCACCCACGGGGTCGATCTACATCTATGACGACTCCGGACGTCGCGAGGTCGCGGTCGACGGGATTGCGGGAACCGAGGTCATCGTCGAGGAGTTCTATCGTGCGATTGCCCTTGGCAGCTCGCCATTGCACGACGGCGAGTGGGGGCTCGCCTGCCTCGAGGAGTGCCTCGCGATCCGCGAGTCCGCCGCGTCCCATGGTCTGGTCGCACTCTCGCGCCAGGGAAACGTGTCGGAGAGCGCGGCACGCGACATCCTCGGCGTGCGGGCTCTGAACACCGTCAGTGGTGCCGCCGGGAGCTGAATTACGGGGGTTTTCCACCTCGGAACCAGGCCACAACGCAGGCCATCACGGTCGCCTCGCTCTGGAGCGGCGTTGGACCGGGTGATACCTTGAAACGCAAGGGTGCGGCATTTTGAGAGGGCGGGGGCACAGATGATCACCACAGAACAGAACGAGCGGCTGACGAGGGTCGGCAAGGGAACACCGGGTGGCGAGATGATGCGCCGCTACTGGCACCCGATCGCCCCGACCGCGAAGCTCGACGAGAACCCGGTCCAGTCGGT
>DAIDIA010000176.1 GCA_027459565.1 Acidimicrobiaceae bacterium
CTACGACGAGACCGGTCAGTGCATCGAGACACCGCTCGAGTCACCGAACTCGAAGCTGAAGAACCGCGTCAACATCGGCGGATACCCCGTCGAGGAGATGGGCGGACTCATCTGGGGCTACCTCGGACCACTCCCGGCACCTATCCTTCCACCCTGGGACTTTCTCGTGTGGCCGAACGCGATCCGCCAGATGGGAATCACCGTCATCCCCTGCAACTGGCTCCAGTGCCACGAGAACTCCGCCGATCCGTTCCACAACACCTACCTACACGGACACTTCTTCAAGTACCAGCTCGAACGGATGAACGCGCTCACGGAGCGAGCGACGGACGAGACGACGCATCGCGCCTATCTCTCCATTCACGGAACCGATGCCGCAGACGGCGTCGCCTATGAACGAGACGAGCACGGCTTCAAAAAGGGCTTCAAGATGTCAAAGGCAAAGGGAGCCACTGAGGACGGGGTCCGCTGGTTCCCCTACAACATCTTTCCCTACTACTCGCGCGGGGGTGGCGGCGGGATCCGCATGCAGGTGAACATCCGCGTGCCGATGGACGACACGCATACCTACCACATCAACTACGCCGTCTTTCACTCGCCCGACATCGAGGCTCCGAAACAGGAGAGCATCCCCTACTACGACGCGCCGATGTTCGACGAGAACGGTGAGCCGATCCTCGACTACGTACAGGCGCAGGACATGGCCGCGTGGTGGTCCCAGGGCGACATCACCGATCGCTCGGTCGAGCAGCTCGGAGCGACCGATCTCGCGATCATTGAATTCCGAAAGATCATCGAGGAGCAGATCGTCGCAGTCGAGGAGGGCCGTGATCCGATGAACACCTTCCGAGATCGGAGCGCGATCGGCGATTGCATCGAGCTCTCGCCAAAGATCGGTTCGAAGATCTCGATCGGTCCGCGCCAGGGAACCAACCACGCGATGACCATGGACCCGATCAGCGTCTCGCGAACGCTCTTTCACAAGGGTTACTACGAGGACGAGATCGACCGGTACGGCCCCGCCACACCGATCGCGGCCGAGATGATGCGCGCCGTTGACGAACTCCAGTCAAAGGGCTGAGCCCGCCCTATAGGGCGAACACCGCGGAGGCAGGTTTCGAAGACCGGTACTTGCGCGTTCAGATCTTCTCCTCCTGGACCTGATTCACCAGCGAGTAGCGCGAGAACTGCGGAATGAACCGCGCCAGCAAGAACGCGCCCGCGACGCATCCGAGGCCCCCCGAGACGATTGAGATGGGCGCGTTCGACACCGCGGCGACGAGTCCCGCCTCGAGGTTGCCGAGCCTTGGACCGCCCTGGACGACCGAGGAGGAGATCGAGGTGAGTCTCCCGCGCAGTTGATCGGGAGTCTCGACCTGGATGATGGTGTTGCGAAAGGTCGCCGAGATGACGTCTGCCCAACCGGCGATCCCGATCAACACCACACCGGCCGCGAGCCAGGGCACGACTCCGAATGCCGCGAGCGCGGCGCCCCAGACCCCGATGGCGATCAGCACGGCCCGCCCCTGGAAGACGACCCGGGATGTCCAGCCCGAGAGTACCGATCCGAGCAACGCGCCGATTCCGGGTGCGGCCATCAAGAGTCCATAGGTCTTCGCACCCCCGTGAAAATGTGAGAAGGCCATGTACGGAAACAACGAGGTCGGCAGTCCGAGAATCGTTGCATTCAAGTCCGCATAGAAGCACGCCTGAATGATCCTTCTTCCCTTCAAGAACGCGAACCCCTCCCCGATTGACGCGAGGCTGAACTTCCTCCCGCCGCCTTGGGGCGGCAAGGGATCGAGTCGAACCACGGCCTGGAGGGCGCCGACGGTACTGATGACGTCAATCCAGTAGACCCAATCGAGGTGTGGCGAGAGCGCGGCGATGAGGAGACCTGCGATCGAGGGTCCCGCGACGAGGGAGATCTGTTGCAAGAGCTGACGCAGCACGTTCGCGGCGACAAATGACTCCTTGTCAACAAGCGCCATCTGCACCGCGGTGCGCGTCGGCCCATCGATGCCATTGAGACCCCAGCTCGCGGCCGACAGGACATAGAGCGGCCAGAGCATCGGATGGCTGCCGGTGCTGTTGAGCGCCAGACCGACCGCGCAGAGCGCCATCAGCACCGCGGTGATCACGAGGAGCTTTCGCCGATCCATCGCGTCGGCGATCGCCCCTCCGACCATTGGCGCAAGGATCGCCGGGAAGAGCTGGGCCAGACTGATGTATCCGACTGCGAGATTCGAATGGGTGATCGTGTAGACCTGATAGATCACCGTCGTGACTGTGAGCTGCGCTCCCAGCTGACGGACCGCGTAGCCTGTCCAAAGTCTCCGGTACTGTGGAAAACGTCGGAGCGGAGTGATGTCGACGAAGTGTCTCGAAACCCCCACGCAACGACACTAGCGAAGCAAGATGCCCGCTGCAGAATTGACGACCGAGTCGATCAACACCTCTAGATCGACGCGAGCAGGAGCTTGAGCATCTCCGGTGAGGTCTCGTAGCGATACGGCAACGAGTCACTGAACGAAGGACCCACGCCGATTTCAAGGTGCGGTGCCGTCGAATAACCGACGGAGCCGCATCCGACGTCGGCGACGGGCTGTCCCGCAGCGACGGTCTGTCCGACGGAAACAAGCGCAGGATACGCGTGACCGTAATAGACATAGCGTCCCGCCAGCGGACCCGCGGTGAGATGGATGATCGGCGCCACTGGCCCAAACCCCTCGATACCCTCTCCAACGACGACGCCCGGTCCGATCGCTACTTCGACGGCGGCCGGTCCGCAGGCATCGTTGATGGTCCCGATATCCACACCGTCATCAAGACTCCAGTATCCCGACTGCAGTGCGATCGAGGGGTTCTGGAAGGGGAAGATGATCTTTCCCGCGGAGACCGCCGCGCTCGCGGCCTTGGAGCCGATGTTCGACGAGACCGCATATCGGACGACCGGAGGAACGCTCGCCTTGATGATCTTGGGACGCAGCGACGCCTGGACATGGGAGAGCTGGCGGTTCAACGAGGTGAGGATCGCCTGGAAACTCCCCGCGACGCTCGCAGCCTTGTCGTGCGCTGACTTGGCTGCATTGAAACGCCTCTCGGCAACGGACTGCTCGATCATGAGCAATGCGTGCTGACGAGAGATCGCCGCCTGGCTCGCCTCGACCGTCGCGATCTCGTGCTGGAACTTCCCCGCCGCGATCGACCCGTACACCGACTGGTAGTCGAGCTTCTCTCCGCTTGATCCGAGCGAGGTCAAGACATTGCCGGAGGCCCCGGAGGATTGATTCACATACGAGCTCGCGGCTAGGGCACCGAGGGACTTGAACGTGACCGCGATCAACCTCTGGTCGTCTCTGATCTTGTGCGTCGT
>DAIDIA010000177.1 GCA_027459565.1 Acidimicrobiaceae bacterium
GCTCCAGATGATCGCCTTCTCGACATACGTCGACGTCGGTCCACCGGTCATCAGCGCGCGGGTGCAGTTGACGACGAGACTGACCGGTTGGTTGTTCACAAATGGCTGGAGCCAGCTCGGCATCGTCTTGACCGGAACGAACGCCGTCGAGGCGAAGGTCATTGGGAAGAGCACGGGAAAGCTCATGACCTGGGCGGTCTCGGCATTGGGCGCAGAGAGTCCGATCACCGCGAATCCCCACGAGAGCGCGTAGGCGAACAGGAGCAGGATCCCGAGCGCAGCGATGAAGGCAAGCACGTTGGTATGGAGGCGAAAGCCCACCGCGAACCCGACCCCGGTGATCAGACCCATGACCACCACGTTGCGCACGAGGTCGGCGAACGTGCGCCCAGCGAGCACCGCCGAACGCGACATCGGAAGCGCCCGGAAACGTTCGATCAGACCCGTGTGGAGGTCCTGGGCGAGTCCGATGCTCGTCCCGACCGCGCCGAAGGCGACCGTCTGGACGAAGATCCCGGGGATGAGATAGTCCACGTAGCTCTCTCCCGGAATCGGGATGGCACCGCCGAACACGTAGCGGAAGAGCAGGACGAACATCACGGGCTGCACGCTCGAGAAGAACGCCGCCTCCGGGATGCGGAAATAGCCGAGGAGGTTGCGCCACGTGATCACCCACGTGTCGGCAAACAGGAAGCCGAGACGCTTGCGCGCGGACGTGCGCAAAGGGCGCTCGGGGACCGTCAGGGACTCGGTGGTCATCGCTCTCTCCTCCCCCTTCGCCGTTTGGCAGACGGATCGAGAACCTCGGAGACCGCCTCGGCCTCTCTCCCCGTGAGCGCGAGGAAGACGTCGTCGAGACTCGGCTCGCGAACGGCAAAGGTCGTCGGCACGATCCTCGCCTCGTCGAGGATCCTCAGCGCGTCGATCGCGATCCGCGCGCCGTTGTCGACGGTCAGCTCGACGGTGTTCGCAACGATATGGGGCTCGTGGGCGCTCAGCGTGGCGAGCAGACCTGCGGCGCGGCTGGCGGTCTCGTGGTCGCTGACGCCGATCTCGAGGACCGTGGCGCCCATCGCGGTCTTGAGCTCGCGAGGCGTGCCTTCGGCGATCACGTGGCCGGTGTCGATCACCGCAATCTGGTGGGCGAGGCGGTCGGCCTCCTCCAGATACTGCGTTGTGAGAAGCACCGTCGTGCCGCCACCGACGAGCTCCTCGATGACCTCCCACAGCGCGTTTCGGCTCTGCGGATCAAGACCGGTCGTCGGCTCGTCTAGGAACAGGACCCTCGGCCTCGCGACCAGTGCGGCGGCGACATCGAGACGCCTTCGCATGCCACCGGAGTAGGTCTTGAGCGTCCGGTCCCTCGCGTCGGCGAGCTGGAACTGTTCGAGGAGTTCGGTGGCGCGCGCCGCGGCATTGCGTCGACCGAGATGACTGAGCCGGCCAGCCATCAGAAGGTTCTCCCGACCGGTGAGGTTCTCGTCGACAGCGGCATACTGACCCGCAAGCCCGAACAACGTCCGCACATGCTCGGGATGGCGCCTGACGTCGAACCCGAGGAGATACGCGCTTCCAGAATCGGCCTCGAGGATCGTCGTCAGTATGCGGACAATGGTCGTCTTCCCTGCTCCGTTCGGACCGAGCAGCCCGAAGACGGTACCCTGCTCGACAGCAAACGAGACGTCTGCAAGCGCGCGGATCTCGCCTTTGAAGGTCTTTATCAGATGCTCTACCCGGATCGCCTCAGTCATCGCTCTCTCGCTGTCGAATCGGAGCAGGTCTCAACGCCATCGTCGCGAAGGTGCGACAGTCCCCTGAAGGCTAATGACGAAGTCCCGGTTAGCCGAAGTCGTAGATTCGCTCGGGGTTCGTCACGAGAATCTGGTTTCGCAGCGTCTCGTCGGGAACGAACAGGGCCAGCGTATCGACGAGGTCCCCGTCATCAGGCATCGCGCGAACATTCGGGTGCGGCCAGTCGGTTCCCCACAGAATGCGCTCGGGGGCTGCCGCGACGA
>DAIDIA010000178.1 GCA_027459565.1 Acidimicrobiaceae bacterium
GGTGTCACGGAAGGCGACGAGATCCTCGCCGAGCAGCCGGATCTTCTTCGGTGTGCCATCGGGCTCGGGGAGCTCCTCGGCGAGCATCGCCGGGATCCAGTACCGACGGAGCATCTCGCCCATCGGCGTTCCGGGTCCGACTCTCGCGATGAGTTCGATCTCTTCGTTCAACATCACATTCCTCCATCCGTCCGATCAGATATGACGATAGGCGCTGAATCTGCTGGTTGCGAGTTCACGCGTCCCGAATCTCGCGGTTCGTCGACAATTCGGATCGAAAACAGGCAGACATCAAGATCGGGAGATCTGCCGGTGCTCAGGGCCGACCTGCGAGTGGAGGTAATTGCGGATGTCACTCTGACCTACTCGTCAACGCGCGTAACGCTGCGAGCAGGACGACACCGGTCCCCGGGATCTGTCTCCATAGCCGATCTCCGGCTCCAATCGTCTGAGTACCGCGCTACCGTTCTCGCACGACAGTTCGCCAGAGACTCAGCCAAAAGCGCGATGGATTTGCGCGTCGCGTGTTGGAGGCGCCTCGATCAGGTGCTGGGTCTGCGTTGAGGAAAGACTCTCTCGAGTCGCGAGAGACGCGAGCCCAGGGAGGTCAACGCGTGCAATCGAGACGGACAGGTCGGCGATACCCTCGGCTATTGCACAAGACGACGGTTCCAGTCATGGCGCTTTGGCAGATCCGACGGACGCGCCGAGCACTTCCGACCGTCACGCGAGGCGGCCATGCGATATTCATGGTCGGCCCAGCCTCTCGTGCGCGCGTTGAGAATTCGCGATGCATTGCGCGCGACGGTCGCCTCGCGTCCAACAGTTTGGCTCAGTACCCATGGCGTTAGATCCGTCCGCTCCGGCGCAAGACCGGCAATTTCGAGCATGACGCGCGTGATCTCAACACTGCTCGATGCGATCATCTTCGATATAGGGGGAACCATTGTAAAAGAGGGTGAACCAACGACGCCGATAGGGGACCTGGTTCCCGTGCTCTTGCCCTGCGTTGTCGCGGATCTGGCATTTCTGTCTCGTCGTGTCAGGATTGGGGCCGCGACCAACACCTTCGTGATGAAAGAGCCGGCCGTCCGCAGCCTTCTTGATGCCGCGGGCATCGGCCGATATTTCGAGGTCATTGTGACCTCATGCGACGTCGGTGCAGCGAAACCAGATCCCGCGTCACTCATCGCGGTGAGTACACGGATGAAGCTCGCCGATCCGGGTCGCATTCTCTATGTCGGAGACCGCGACACCGACGAGATCGCCGCCCGGGTGGCGGGCTTCCACTTCACCTACGTCCATACGGGAGGGATTCGCGAAAGTGTCGTGAGATGGGTCGACGGTCAGCTTTGACTTCAAGTCATAGCCGTTCGCGATCTCCTCGAGGCTCGGCGTGAAGTCAGGAGGGTTCCAGCGAGTCCCAGTAGGCGTGACGACGTTCCGCAGACGGTATGCGGCTGCAGTCCGCGCACCTCACCTTGCCCGGGAGTCGGTCATAGAGACAGCAGTTGGTGCGTTCCCAGTACCATCCGTGGCGATCACCGCGTTCGAGCGAGAGGAATGATCCGAGTCCATCGAGCTCAGATGGACACATGCGGAAAAAGGTCTCGCCAAGTGGTTGCACCCATGGTCCGAGGCACCCCTCCATCGTGCGGAATGCAACCGCTGACGATGCGGCGACATTACCGAGGAGGAGTCGTCTGCCGACGCGTATCTGCGCTCGCGTTGCCGCAACGATCTGCGCGAGGTGATTCCGGTATGCTCCGGCGATGATCCACGAGATTGCCTCGCGCGCGCACTCCGGGTCGGACATGGCCACAGCGGGTTCCGATCCGCGCGGAGCAAGGAGGACCGACGGAGGGGAGAGATAGCCAACAATTGCGGGCCTTCCACCTTTCATCGTGAACGTCATCGATTTTGCCGACGAGTCGGGGATGACTCCTGAGGTCGTGAGGCAGGCAACCGCGAGCGTGATGATCCGATACGCGTAGTTCTGGACGAACAGGGAGGCCGCGACGACGAGATCGTCGGTCCCGAGCCGCTCGCCGGAGTCTCTGATCACGAATTCGAGTAGGTCCTCGTCGGTAATCAGCGCTTCACATGGGAGGCGGTCGCCCTCTCCTGGAGCGTTTCCTCTCGCGTGTTCAAGGGCAGGAACCGCGATCTCGGCGCGTAGATAGGGGAGGAGGGACTGTACATCGGAGATCGCGCGTTCGAGTGCCTCCAGGGCGGGTTCGCCCTTCGCGTGCGCGAGATGTACGCCGGTGATGTCGCCGTCTGCAGATGTCATCACGCGAGCCCAATGGTTTCCTGACCGGGGAGACCGGCGTCGGCGCTGGCGAGCCAGGAGACGAGGTCGCGGAGCTCTCGATAGGCATCGAGGCGCGCGTCGTCGGTGTCTTTCCTCTCGGCACGTTCGATGGGCTGCCAGAGTCTCGTCACCATCTCCGGGCCGATCTCAAGTAGAGCAGCGCTTCCCGATGAGGCGTACCGGGCGAGGATGAAATGCGCAAGAACTCCAATCGAAAGACCGACCACCTCCGAGAGGCCGCGCAGAGTGTCAAGTGGCGAGGCGTTCGCGTACAACGCGATCTCGTGCTTGAAGTTGGCGTTGGGGTCCTCAGGTGAGACGTCGCCAGCCCATCGCTCGAGGGTGACCTGCTCCAAAGGAATCGTTTGGGATGGAATCGATTCCGCCCCTCCCGGTTGCGCAGGGGTCATCGAAGGCGCGCGATTGCATCGGGGCGAGCCTTGAGGCCGCTTGGCTCGTGGTGGAGTGCAGCAGCCAACGCCTCGATGCCATCGACGAGGCGTGGTCCT
>DAIDIA010000179.1 GCA_027459565.1 Acidimicrobiaceae bacterium
ATCAGGATCTTCCGGCGTTCACGGTGGTGAACGAAGAGGGCGAGCCGGTCGGACCCATCGTCGATGGCGACGCGGTGCTCGTGTTCAATTTCCGAGGAGACCGCGCGATCGAGATCACCCGCGCGCTCACCGAGGGCCCGTCGTTCACCGAGTTCGATCGCGTCCGCGTTCCCCGGATCGCCTTTGCGGCGATCAGTCAGTACGACGCGGACCTCAATCTGCCTGAGCACTACCTCGTGACCCCCGAGACGGTCCCGGGAACCGCGAGCGAGTACCTCGCGGCGTCGGGCGTGACACAGTTCGCCTGTGCGGAGCGCCAGAAGTTTGGCCATATCACCTACTTCTGGAACGGCAACAGGGCGGGAAAGTTCAACGAGGCACTCGAGACCTACGTTGAGATTCCATCGGATCAGGTCCCCTTCCAGACCAGACCCGAGATGAAGTCGCGAGAGACTGCAGATGCAGTCATCGATGCCATCGCGGGCCACAGATTCCGGTTCATACGCGCCAACTTCGCCGGAGGTGACATGGTGGGACACACCGCCGACCTCGCGGCAACCGAGCGCGCGGTCGCCGCAATCGACAGGGCTCTCGGCCGCATCGCCGATGCGACGCGCGACGCGCGGGGATGCCTCGTCATCACCGCCGATCATGGGAACGCCGAGGACATGGCAGAGCGCGACGAGGCCGGCAATCCGATTGTCCGCCAGGACGGGAGCGTCGCGATGAAGACATCGCACTCGCTCAATCCCGTCGAATTCCTCCTCGTCGACTATGGAAAGAGAACGATCCATTTTCGCAGTGACCTCCCTCTGGCAGGACTCGCGAATGTGGCAGCTTCACTGATCGAACTGCTCGGTTACGTTGCGCCACCGGAGTACGAACCGAGCCTCCTGAACTGGAGCTGAGAAAATGGTGTCTGAGGCGATCGGCCGCTACCGGAGCGCGACCGAGCGGGACGTTGACGACATCGCCGCACTTGTCGAGGTCTGTTACCGCTCGGAGGAGA
This sequence comes from Acidimicrobiaceae bacterium, assembly GCA_027459565.1. GTDB lineage: Bacteria > Actinomycetota > Acidimicrobiia > Acidimicrobiales > Bog-793 > CAIVND01. The sequence continues at coordinate 1,010 of DAIDIA010000179.1, forward strand.
GCGCGCGGACATGGACCTCGGAGTACCACCTGGTCACGGGCGAGCGAAGCTCGCCGGCAGAGGTCGCGCGGTCGGTGACCGGACCGGGATCCTTGATGCTCGTCGGGGAGGTCGCGGGCGAGATTGCAAGCTGTTGTCGCCTCGTCGCGATCACGCGAGAGCGCGTCCAACTGGGACTCCTTTGCGTACACCCAGCGCTCCAGAGCAGAGGGCTCGGTTCAGAGCTCCTCGAAGCCGCAGCCAGAACAGCGCGAGAGCACTTCGGGGCCCGGACTCTCTCACTGCAGGTGCTCTCGCCACGGATTGAGCTTCGGGCGTGGTACGAGCGCATCGGATTTCACGAGACCGGGGAACGCGTCGCTCTCTCGGAGGAGATCGAACCCGCGCTCGCGCTCGTTCGGGATCTCGAGTTCGTCGTCTACGAACGCGATCTCGAGAACCCGAGACCGCCGACCTGACTACTTCTTCTGCGGGCTGATCAGATGCGGGCGATAGAGACCACCCGAGTGCACATCACAGGCACTGACGAGTCGGGCGATGCCCTTCGGAGGCGTGTAGTGCCCCCGCCATTCGACAGGCTCGTCGCAGCCCTCAAGTCGACCCTCGGCATTCTCGACATAGCGAAAACAACGACCGGGATGGGTACTGAAGATTTCGCTTGGTCTGACCACAGGATCATTTTCCCACGCATTTGGGGAAAAGGGTCCGCGCCGCGGTCGGCGTTGTCGGGCCCTCCCCCCGGCGTTATCCTGAGGGCGTGGCCACCGTCGACACCGAGATCGCGCCAGCGCTGGTCGATCCCCTGCTCGATGGCGGACACGAACGCCTGACTCACATCG
>DAIDIA010000180.1 GCA_027459565.1 Acidimicrobiaceae bacterium
ACTGTGTCACCGATGCGGGATTGATGACGCTCAGCTCACCGTTCCTGAGGCCCGTCGGCATCGAATCGTCGGTCGAGACCCAGGTGAAGTCCACCGTCGGCAGCGCCGGGCTGGTACCCCAGTACTTCGGGTTTCTCTTGAGCACGAGGAACTGGTTGGTCTTGTAGCTCGCGATCTTGTACCAGCTGCCCGAGATGACGTTGGAGAGGTTGTTGAAGCCCGTGTTCCAACCGACCCGCTTCGCAATGTGCGCAGGGACCATGGGGCCAAAGAGGCTCTTCCAGTCGGCGAACGGCGAGGAGAAGACGACCTTCACGTACTTTCCGTGTCCGGTGACCGATTTGATCTGGCTGTAGCCACCGGTCGAGGCGTCGTCGAAGGCCTTGCCGCCGACGTCCTTGTACTGCGGGAGGCCGCTCTGGGCCTGCCAATTGTAGATGAAGTCTGCAACCGTGATCGGCACCCCGTCGGACCATTTCGCATTGGGATTGATCTGGTAGACGATCGTCTGAGGGTTGGTGTTTGTCTGCTTCGCGCTGACCAGAAGGTCAGAGTTCATGACGAGCGCAAGCTTGTTCGTGGTGATGAACGTCTCTGGCCAGACATTCTCGATGATCTGGGCAAGGTCGAAGTTGTTGTCGGCCGAGGTGAGCACGTTGAAGCCAGGAAATGTCTCGTCAAGTGCAACATTGGGAACGTTCGCACTCGTGCTCTTGGCCACGAGATGGGATTTCGAGGTGGCGCCGGCGGTCGCCACCGCACTCAGCGTCATCGCGAGCGCGGTCACCCCCGCTGCCACGAAAGCGGCTCCGGCGCGAAGCCTGCCGCGTCTGCCAATTAGTTCCATGTAGGCCTCCTATCTTCGTGGGTTCACCTCCCTCAGCAAACCCGAGGAGCGTGCAACCTCAGCAATTGGTCACACTGTATCGCGTGGGGCCTCCCAGTATGACTTTTCTGTGACGGGCGCAAATCTGCATTTTTGGCCCTTATTCTGCGCCGCTTTCCCGCGGCGCCCATCTCTCGTCCGATGTGGTCGCAGTCCGCGCGAGACCCTGGACCTCGGGTGCGACCCCTCCGGGCGACGGTGCTGCTCCGGGGGGGTCTCGGCCCGCCCGTGCCCGATGCCCGGGCGGGGACGGGCGGCCACTGGCCAGGCGATCGCCTTGTGTGTCCTCAACGCCGGGCACTAGCATGGCGGTGTACGTGAAACGGGTCCCGTGAGGCCCGTACGGACATGGAGGAACCGTGATCGAGGATGCGCGCGAGCCCGCACGCCCATACCGGCGCCCCTTCGTTGCGCATTCCGTCGTGATGAATCCCGAGGATCTGCGTCGCGCGCTCGTGCGGATCGCGCACGAGATCGTCGAGCGCAACCATGGCACGGAGTCGCTGGTCATCGTCGGGTTGCAAACGGGTGGAGCCCCTTTTGCACGGAGGCTCGCCGAGCTGTTGCACGAGATCAGCGGAAACGCGATCCCGTTTGGCCTGCTCGATGTGACGCTCTATCGCGATGACATCGGGACGCGACCGGTCGTTGCCCATTCGCCGTCTGAAATTCCCATCGATCTCACGGGACGAGTCGTCGTCATCGTCGACGACGTGCTCTTCACCGGCCGTACCGTCCGCGCGGCGCTCGACGCGCTCGCGGACCACGGCCGGGCACGTGCCGTCCAGCTCGCGGTGATTGTGGACCGCGGCCATCGGGAGCTTCCGATCCGTCCCGATTACATCGGCAAGAACCTGCCGACGCGACTCGACGAGACCGTCGAGGTGAGCGAGGAGGGCGTGGTGATCGGCGTCTTCGAGGACGCGCAACGCTCCGCCCCCGTCGGTTCGCACGAGGGCGGAGCGCGATGATCGACGAGATGCAAGAACCGCGCAATCTCGTGTCGATCGAGGATCTTGGCCGCGACGGCATCCTCGAGGTCCTTCGCGAGTCCGAGACCTTCGTCGAGGTCGCCTCGCGACGGATGCCCAAGGTTCCCGCGCTTCGCGGCAAGACCGTCGCGACCGTCTTCTTCGAGAAATCCACGCGCACGAGGCTCTCGTTCGAAATGGCAGCGAAGCGGCTCAGCGCGGACACACTCACCGTCGATATCTCCGCCTCATCGATGTCCAAGGGAGAGTCGCTGCGCGACACACTCGAGACGATCGACGCGCTTGGCGTCGACGCGATCGTCATGCGCCATCACTCCTCTGGCGCTGCGGTGCAGGCGGCCAGATGGGTCAAGGCCTGTGTGATCAATGCCGGCGACGGACAACACGAGCATCCGACCCAGGCCCTGCTCGACGCCTTCACCTTGCGCGAGGCGATCCGTAGTGCACGGGGAACAGACGTCGAGGACCTTGACGGATGCCGCGTGGCCATTGTCGGAGATATCCGCCATTCACGCGTCGCGCGTTCGAATGTGCTGGCGCTCTCCGCACTCGGCGCGCGCGTCACGCTCGTCGGACCGAGTGAGCTCCTCCCGGTGAGCGTCGAGGGCTGGCCGATTGAGGCGGCCACCGAGGAACTCGACGCCGTCCTTGCAAGCACCGATGCCTGCTACGTGTTGCGCATCCAGCACGAACGGATGGCCGATGCGGGGCTCTCGGATCTTCGCGAGTACCGACGGAGTTTCGGCCTCACGGTCGAACGTGCGAGGGGGTTGGCGCCTGGCGCATGGATCATGCATCCCGGTCCGCTGAACCGGGGCGTCGAGATCGACTCGCAGGTCGCCGATGGACCGAACTCGCTGATACGCGCCCAGGTCCGCAACGGAGTTCCGGTGCGGATGGCGGTGCTGTTCCGCCTCCTCGGAAGATCGCGTGACATCGAGGAGGTGATCGGCGATGGCCGTGGCTGAACCGCGCGCGATCGTCATCAAGGGAGCGACGCTCGTGGAAGACGGCACTGAACGCCGTGCGGACGTCCACACCGTCGGAGGATCGATCGTCGAGGTGTCGCGCGAACTCGAGGTTCCTTCGGGCGCGCAGATACTCGACGCGTCCGACTGCTATCTCATGCCCGCATTCGTGGATCTGCACACCCATCTGAGAGAGCCCGGCGGCGAACGCGCCGAAACCGTGACGACCGGATCGCGCGCGGCTGCGCTCGGTGGCTACCGCTGCGTGGTGGCCATGCCGAACACGGTGCCCGCGATCGATTCGGTGGCGATGGTCGAATTCCTTCGCTCCCTCTGTGGCGACGCACTCTGTGACGTGGAGATCTCCGCCGCGATCACGGTCGGACGACTCGGCGAATCCCTCGTTCCCTTTCGCGAACTCGCCGCGAGCGGCGTTCGGATCTTCACTGATGACGGTCGAGGGGTTCAAGACGACGCGCTGATGGCCGAGGCGCTCGCGATCGCGCGCGAACTCGGTGTCGTCGTCGCCCAGCACTGTGAGGACGAGAGCCACGCGCGCGGCGGGCACATGCACGAGGGCAGGTGGTCCTCTCTCCTCGGAATCCCCGGCCAGCCATCGAGCACCGAGGAGGTCATGGTCGCGCGCGACCTGCGACTGGTCCGCGAGCTTGACGCGTCGATGCACTTTCTGCACCTCTCGACCGAGGGAGCGATCGAGCTGGTGCGACGCGCCAAGGCCGAGGGACTGCGCATCACCGCGGAGGCGACACCGCATCACCTCTCGCTGACCCACGCCGAGGTCGCGACCTACGACGCGCGGTTCAAGGTGAACCCTCCGCTGCGCACCGAGCGCGATGTGCTGGCGGTCCGCGACGGGATCGGTGACCACACGATCGACGCGATCGCGACGGACCATGCTCCGCATTCACCAGAGACCAAGGACGAGCCCTTCGACTGTGCGCCACCGGGAATGATCGGCCTCGAGACGGCGTTCAGCGTCGCGTACGGCGAGCTCGTGGCGCGCGACAACCTCCGGGTCGCAGGTGATCTCGCGTCACGCCCGCTCACCATCGCCGATCTCGTCAGGCTCTTTGTGACACATCCTGCGCGCATCGCGCGAGTGTCGGGTCCGAGCACGCAGCTGATCGGCGCCGGCAACGCGGCCGATCTCGTCGTCTTTGACCCGAGCGAACGTTGGACCGTCCATCTCGAGGACACCGCCAGTCGATCGCAGAACACGCCGTATGCGAACCTGAACCTCACGGGAAGGGTGCGGCACACCCTCTATCGCGGAGAGCCGGTGGTGATCGATGCAACGGCACAACGCTAAGACCGACAACCAACAAGACAGGACACGGAATCCACTGCAATGAGCTTCCTTGACGAACGCACCAAAGCCAGCCTCGTCCTCGCCGATGGAACGGTGTTCTCCGGCGAGGCGATCGGCGCGATCATGGACCAACCGCGCTCGATCGTCACCGGAGAGGTGGTCTTCAACACCTCCCTGTCTGGTTACCAGGAGATCATCACGGATCCCTCCTACGCCGGGCAGGTCATCGCGTTCACCTATCCGCACATCGGGAACTACGGGATAACGCCGCGCGACGACGAGAGCATCCGGCCCTTTTGTCGGGGAATCATCGTGCGTGAGCTCGCGACGTCGCCGAGCAGCTGGCGCGCGTCCGGGGATCTCGAGCAGTTCCTCGTCGCCCATGGCGTCGGGGGGATGACGGGCGTTGACACGAGGAGGCTCACGCGACACATCCGCGAGGCGGGAGCGATGTCGTGCGCGTTCGGCTCCGCGCCGATCGAGGAGCTGCTCTTCGCGGCACGCAACGAGGTCGGCACGACCGGGATGAACCTCGTCGACGAGGTGACGACCGATGCCCCCTATTTCGTCGAGGGCGGGCCGCGGCGCGTTGTCGTCTACGACTTTGGCGTCAAACGCACGATGTTGCGACGCCTCGCCGAACTTGCCTCGATCGAGGTCGTCCCTGCACGTACTCCGGCCGCCGAGGTGCTCGGGCGCAACCCCGACGGCATCTTGCTCTCGAACGGTCCCGGGGATCCCGCCGCGCTCGCGCACCTGGTGCGAGAGATCACGACACTCCTCGACGCGGTGCCGATCCTTGGAATCTGCCTCGGACACCAGTTGCTCGCGACCGCGCTCGGAGCCACGACGTACAAACTGCCGTTTGGCCACCACGGAGGGAACCATCCGGTGCTGAGGATCGACAATGGCGTCGTCGAGATCACCGCGCAGAACCATGGGTACGCAGTGGTTGAGGACTCCCTGCGCGATGCCGTGGTCACGCACCGAAACCTCAATGACGGGGTCGTCGAGGGTATCCGTTCGGAGAAGATCGCGGTGTTCTCGGTGCAATACCATCCAGAGGCAGGTCCCGGTCCGCACGACTCGCGTTATCTCTTCGCCGAGTTCGCCCGCATGATGGACCATGCCAACGCTCGGACGGGGAACCGCTGAGATGCCAAAGCGCACGGATATCCAGTCGATCCTCGTGATCGGATCAGGCCCGATTGTGATCGGCCAGGCCTGTGAGTTCGACTACTCCGGAACGCAGGCCTGCCGCGTGCTCCGGGAGGAGGGCTATCGGGTGATACTCGCGAACTCGAATCCGGCGACGATCATGACCGATCCCGATCTCGCAGACCGCACCTACATCGAGCCGCTCGATCGCGAGGTCCTCAAGGCGATCATCATCCGCGAGCGTCCCGATGCGCTGTTGCCGACGATGGGTGGGCAGACTGCACTCAATCTTGCGATGGCGCTGCGCGCGGATGGCGTGCTCGACGAGTACGGCGTGGAACTCATCGGGGCGAGTACCGAGGCGATCACGACCGCGGAGGACCGCGAGAAGTTCAAGGAGGCGATGACTGAGATCGGAATGAAGACGCCAGAGTCGGGGTTCGCCCACAACCTCGACGAGGCGATCGCGATCGCATCCGAGATCGGATACCCGGTCATGGTCCGCCCCTCGTTCATCCTCGGGGGCAAGGGAACGGGCATCGCCGCGGACCCGGAGACGTTTACCCGCCTCGCGCGCGAGGGGATCGAGGCGAGCCCGGTCAGCGAGATCCTCGTCGAGCGCTCGATCGCCGGATGGAAAGAATACGAGCTTGAGGTGATGCGCGATCACGCGGACAACTGCGTCATCGTCTGTTCCATCGAGAATTTCGACGCGATGGGTGTGCACACCGGTGACTCGATTACGGTCGCTCCCGCCCAGACGCTGTCTGACGTCGAATATCAGGAGATGCGAGATGATGCGTTCAAGATCATCCGACGCGTCGGAGTCGAGACCGGTGGATCGAACATCCAGTTCGCGGTGAATCCCGAGAACGGGGAGCGCATCGTCATCGAGATGAACCCGCGCGTCTCGCGCTCTTCGGCGCTCGCCTCGAAGGCAACCGGTTTTCCCATCGCGAAGATCGCCGCGCGTCTCGCGGTGGGCTATCGCCTCGACGAGATCGTGAATGACATCACCAAGGCAACGCCGGCGAGTTTCGAGCCGTCGATCGACTACGTCGTGACGAAGGTTCCCCGCTGGGCATTCGAGAAACTGCCGGGCACGACGGATCGACTGGGCACGAGGATGCAGAGCGTCGGCGAGGCGATGGCGATCGGTCGCACCTTTCCCGAATCACTCCAGAAGGCCCTGCGTGGCCTTGAACAGGGGCGTTTCGGACTCAACTGCGACCCCGCGGAGGAATCGGTCGATCTCCTTGACACCGAGGACCTCCTCGCGAAGGTCGCGGTCCCCTCTCCCGAGCGCCCATTCGAGATCGAGGCGCTCTTACGACGCGGGGTCTCCCAGGAGACGGTCTGTGGGGCGACCCGCATCGATCCGTGGTTCATCGACCAGATGAACCGCATCTCCGAGGCGCGTCGATTTCTCGACAGTCTCCGGACCCTTGCCGCGCCCCTCGAGGCACTGACGGAGCCGCTGTGGCGAAAGATCAAACGTCTCGGATTCTCGGACGCGCAGATCGCCTACTGCTTCGGGATCGAAGAGTCCGTGGTGCGAGCCTCGCGGCTCGAGCACGGTGTCTACGCGACCTTCAAGACCGTCGACACCTGCGCGGCGGAGTTCAGCGCCGAGACTCCCTATTACTACTCGACCTATGAGGATGAAGACGAGGTGCGCGCCGGTGGTCGCCCGCGCGTGATCATCCTCGGCTCGGGACCGAATCGCATCGGTCAGGGAATTGAATTCGACTACTGCTGCGTGCATGCATCGATGGCGCTTCGCGCTGCGGGGTTCGACACGATCATGGTGAACTGCAACCCCGAGACCGTCTCCACGGACTACGACACCTCGGACCGCCTCTACTTCGAGCCGGTCACCGAGGAGGACGTGCTCGCGGTGATCGATGCCGAGCTGCGCGCGGGCGCCGAGATCGCCGGGGTGATCGTGGGCCTCGGCGGCCAGACGCCGCTCAAGCTGTCTGGCCGCCTCGCTCCGGAGCTCATCCTCGGCACCTCGGCTCTGTCGATCGACCTTGCCGAGGACCGCGAGCAGTGGAACCGTCTCTGCCAGAGCCTCGGAATCCCCCAGCCGCCGGGCGCGACGGCGACGGATCTCCTGAGCGCACTCGCGATCATCGACGAGATCGGATATCCGGCACTCGTGCGTCCGAGCTACGTGCTTGGCGGCCGGGCCATGGAGATCGTCTATGACGACGCGGGTCTTGCCGACGCGATGGCGACGATCTCCGGTTTTTCCACGAAGGACCAGGAGGTGCGCGTGGTCGCGGGGACGCTCGGGCGCGAGGGGGGACTCTCTGCCGAACGTCCCGTGCTGATCGACCACTTCCTTGAGGACGCGATCGAGGTTGACGTCGACGCCGTGCGCGACTCGCTGGGCGAGGTCCTCATCGGTGGAGTGCTCGAGCACGTCGAGGAGGCGGGCGTTCACTCGGGCGACTCCGCCTGCGTGATCCCACCGCCCACGCTTGCCCGCGAGACGGTCGAGACGATCATCGCGTACACCCACTCGATCGCCGCCGCGCTTCGCGTGTGCGGACCGATCAATGTCCAGTATGCGGTGCAGGCGGGCCGTGTCTATGTGATCGAGGCGAACCCGCGCGCCTCGCGCACCGTTCCCTTCGTCGCCAAGGCGACCGGGGTGCCGCTCGCGAAGATCGCGGCGCGCGTGATGGCGGGCGCGACGCTTCGTGGTCTGCGCGAGGAGCGACTGCTTGTCGACATGCCCGAACCTCGGCACGTGAGTGTCAAAGAGGCGGTACTTCCCTTCGACCGCTTCCCGGAGGTCGATGCGCTGCTCGGTCCGGAGATGCGCTCGACCGGAGAGGTGATGGGTATCGCAAGCACCTTTGGGCTCGCGTTCGCGAAGAGCCAGATCGCGGCGGGTAACGCGCTGCCCGATTCCGGCATGCTCTTCCTCTCGCTCGCCGACCGCGACAAGCATTCAGGCCTTCGTGCCGCCGAGGCCTTTTGCGAACTCGGGTTCGCCATCGCCGCCACCGCGGGGACCGCCAGGTACCTTGAGGACAATGGCGTCGCGGTCGCGACGCGCGTTGCCAAGCTGAATGAAGGGGAGGTCCGCGAGGGGGCGGAGTTCGAGGATTCGCGCGCCGAACATCCCGAGTGGATCGACGGCGTCTCTCTCATCGCGAGCGGGTCGGTGACGCTCGTGGTCAACACGCCGCGTGGCCGAGGGCCACGAGCAGACGGCGTCTATCTCCGTCGCGCCGCGGCGCTGCACCACGTCCCGATCGTCACGACGGTCGCCGCAGCGCGCGCCGCCGCGCAGGGCATCAAGGACTGGAAGACGCTGGGACTGTCCGTCGTCTCCATCCAAGAGCACCACGCGGACATGCGATGACGAACGGCGTCGACCTCGCGGTCGAGATCGGACAGCTGGGGCTGGCGAGTCCGGTCCTGACCGCATCGGGGACGTCGGGCCATGGTGCCGAGCTTGGCGCGTACTTCGATCTGTCGCTGCTCGGCGCGGTCGTGGTCAAGTCACTCAGCGCCGATCCCTGGCCGGGAAACCCTGCGCCGCGCGTCCTGCCGGTCGATGGGGGGATGTTGAACAGCGTCGGCCTTCAGGGGCCGGGCGTGGCCGCGTGGATTGAACATGACCTCCCGGAACTCGTCGCCACCGGTGCGCGCGTCGTCGCGAGCATCTGGGGACGACGGGTCGACGATTTTGCGCGCGCCGCCGCACTCTTGAATCCGGTCCAGGAGATGCTGCTCGCGGTCGAGGTGAACATCTCGTGTCCCAATGTCGAGGACCGCTCGCGGATCTTCGCGCACTCGGCGCGCGCGACGCGCGAGGTGCTGGAGGCGACCGCGGTGTGCGGGACGCCGCGTTTCGCGAAGCTCTCGCCGAACGTCGCAGACATCGCCGAGATCGCAGCTGCTGCCGCGGAGGGCGGAGCGTGCGCAGTCACGCTCATCAATACGGTGCTCGGTCTCGACATCGATGTCGAGCGTCGTCGACCGGGACTCGGCGCGATCGGCGGCGGCCTCTCGGGTCCGGCGATCCGTTCCGTCGCACTGCGAGCGGTCTATGACTGTCATGCCCAGCTTCCGAAGCTGCCGATCATCGGCGTCGGCGGAGTGCGCTCTGGTGAGCATGCCGTCGCGTTGATGATGGCGGGAGCGAGTGCGATTGGGGTCGGCACCGCAACCCTTGAACGACCAAGGGCGCCGCTGATCGTCCAGAACGAGTTGATCAGATGGTGCGAGGCGCACGGCGTGCTTCGCGTCGCGGAACTCACGGGGGCCGCTCATGGTTGAGCCCGACCGCGTCTCCTCCGTACCGTTCGCGCGTGCGCGTGCGCGCATTGCGCTCGCGCTCGATGTCGCCACTCTCGACGAGGCAGTCTCGCTCGCGAGACGCATCCATCCCTATGTCGCAACCGTGAAGATCGGACTCGAGCTCTATCTCGCGGAGGGGCCAAAGTCCGTGGAGGCGCTGCTCGAAGAGGGCTTCGAGGTCTTCTTGGACCTGAAGCTGCACGATATCCCGACGACCGTCGAGAGAAGCGCCCGCGTCATCGGCGCACTCGGTGCGAGATACCTGACGGTGCACACCCTCGGAGGCGTTGCAATGGTGCGCGCGGCGGTGAGTGGCGCTCTGGCGGGAGCAGCTGGCGCCGGACACGAGCCACCGGTGGTCGCGGGGGTGACGGTACTCACGAGCGATCTCGTTGCCGCCCCCGAGACACTTGCCGAGCGCGTGCGCGTCGCCATCGAGGGTGGCTGTGGGGCCGTCGTCTGCGCGGCTCCCGACCTTTCGACCGTGCGACCAATTGCTCCCGGACTGCGGTTCATCGTTCCGGGCATCCGCCCCGAGGGATCGGCCCCCGACGACCAGGCGCGCATGACGACACCTGCGAAGGCGCGGTCAGAGGGTGCTGATCTCCTGGTCATCGGACGACCGATCACGCGCGCATCAGATCCCGAGGGGGTGGCCCTTTCGATCGTGAGGTCGCTCATGCACGCCGAGCCCTGAGGGACTGGTGGTTCTTCGCGGGCCAGAGGCGGTGATCCGATCCGGTCGGCCCGGGCCGATCGCCCTCGCGACCACCGCAACTGGCGGTGTCTTTGACCGAGCGCGCATGCGTGAAACGCGCGCGGCGCATTCGCCGTTGTGGCAACTCCGGGCTCGCATTGCTAACGTAACCTTCCATGCCACAGCCCCCAATGCTCACCCCCGAACAACGTCAAGCCGCGCTCGCAAAGGCAGCCATCGCCCGCAAGGCGCGCGCCGAGGTCAAAGATCACCTCAAGAGCGGTCGAGTCACGCTCAAGGAACTCCTCACCAAGGCCTCGAGCGATGAGATCATCGGCAAGATGAAGGTGCTCGCCGCGCTTGAGTCGCTTCCTGGCACCGGCAAGGTCAAAGCCCGAAAGCTCATGGATCAGATTGGAATCTCGGAGACCCGCCGCCTCCAGGGTCTTGGTGCCAAACAGGTCGGTGCACTTCTCGAGGCGATCGAGCGACCCTGATCCTCATTGTCTCCGGTCCTGGCGGAGCCGGCAAGGGAACGGTGATCGACCGTCTCGTGGCAATGGACCCGCGACTGCGACTCTCGCGGTCATGGACCACCCGGCCAAGGCGTCGCGGCGAGGCCGAGGACGCCTACACCTTCGTCGACGAGGAGACCTTCCGTCGACGCATCGACGCGGGTGGATTTCTCGAATGGGCCCGGGTACTCGACCACTACTACGGAACCCCGGTACCCGAGGATGAAGATGGCCGAGACCTCGTGCTCGAGATCGATATCCAGGGCGCACGCCAGGTGCTCGAGCGCGCCCGGGACGTGGTCTGTGTCCTGCTCGATGCCCCCTCGCGGGCGGTTCAGGAGGAGCGGCTGCGCAACAGGGGAGACGACGAGGCCCACATCCAGGCGCGACTCGCCCTCGGAGAGCGTGAAATGGCCGAAGGGCGGCTCTTCGCGGATGCCGTGGTCATCAACGACAACCTCGAACAGGCGACCCGTGAGCTCGCCGCTATAGTTGAGGCCTCGAGGCAGCGTTTCTCCTCCTAGGAGAACGATCCCGCTGCCTGATGTCTTTGTCCCCCTGGCCGGGAACGGTCTTGTCCAGGCGCTAAAAGGAGTCTCATGGCCGAACCGCGCAGCACGATGATCGATCCCCCCATCGAGGATTTGCTCGACAAGGTGGAGTCGAAGTTCACGCTCGTCACGCTCGCGGCCAAACGCGCGCGCCAGATCAACGCGTACTTCAACCAGCTCGGCGAGGGGCTCGGCGCGGTCGTGCCGCCCCAGGTGACGTCGCTTGCCCGCAAGCCACTCTCGATCGCGATGGAGGAGATCGCCGCCGGCAAGGTACGCGCCGGTGCACCTGAGCTCGATGGGGCCATCGACCTCGACTCTGAGGCCGCGGC
>DAIDIA010000181.1 GCA_027459565.1 Acidimicrobiaceae bacterium
GGGCAGGCGACCAAGTGGGTTGATCGCGTGTGGTCCACCCGGACGAAGTTCGAGGCGTGTCATTGAAAGCGCGCTGGCGAGACCCTCGTACTCTCGTTTTGGGTCGACGATGAATGCCTGTCGACCGATACCACCCCGGCCGAGCAGTCCGACGTGTCGTGCGATGAGACATTTCACTGCCGCAGACTTTCCGCTTCCGGGCTCTCCAAAGACCATCAGATTGGGATTATCGATTTGTCCGTCCGCGTACAGCGCGAACGGGTCATAGCAGTAGGGAGCGCCACTTGGCCAGGTCGATCCCATCAATACGCCGCGTGGACCAAGACCGGCATCGGCCTGAAAGGGATAGAGCGAGCCGCACTGGGCGGTCGTCATCCGTTGGGTAGGCAGACGAAGAAGACGCGGTCTGCCACTCGTGCTTATTTCACGGTCCTCTCCATTGCTCATTTGTTGGGGGTCAGATGTGCTGGCTGGTCTGCCAGTCTGGTTTGATCTGTTTGGCCAGAAAGAGGACTTCGCAGCTCTGTCGGCCAATGCGTCCCTGTTGGTGCGCGGTTTGCTGTGGTGATTCATTTCGCCCTCCCGAGCACGATGCGTCCCATCGGCAGCGAAGCAAGCAGCGCCTCGCCCTGACGAAGCTCGACATTGCGAAGTTCGAGGCCGACGTCCGCGGCGAGTTGTCGTGTCCGCTCACTCGCCTGCTCGAGTTCGGCCTCACTTGTTGCACAGACATCGACAAGACCAAGCACGAGTTCCATCTCGGCACCTCCCTCGAGCTCCTCGTCGAGCGCCTCGGCGGCGAACTGTGCTCGACGCTCTTCGGCACCGACCCGTCGGCCCTTGGTCTCGCGTTCGTCGATGTTCGCCCCAACCCGTGTCGCAACGGCCAAAGTTTGTCGACGCGCAACGCGTCGAGACTGTGGGGTGAAGATGACCGTGAAGCTCCGGGTGACCTCTCGCTCGCAGAGAAAGTTCGCAAGCCAGTCCGCCTGCACCGCGCTTCGCGGCCACTCCGCAACGCGGAGCAGTCGATGCCAGCAGTCATCGGTACGGACCGAACGCGCATGTTCTTCGATACCGAGCGGAAAGCCATTGTCCGGTGTGACGAGACCAAGCACATCGACGAGTGTCCGTCCGCGTCGACTGAGACTTGATCGCGTCCCGGGGTCGAGTCGTTCGCGAAGGGCCCGGGCGATCGCACCAGCTGGGAGTGGGCCGCTCGAGCTCAATCCTGCATTCTGGAGTTCAGCAACGAAAAGCCCCGCCTCATCAATCAGTTGTCTTGCCGCAGTGATGAGCCGCTCCTGATTGCTCGCCTTTTTTCGATGACCATCACGTCGTTCAGCTGTCTGGCGCACATCGAGACTCGCGCTGAGCGTGATTAGTACCTCGCTGCTCCTCGCGCCAAACAGTGTCTCGTCGACGAGATCGTGATACGCGTCGCGCATCAAAACGTCGGGTTCGTCACGCTGGGTCGCATGCAGATAATCAAGGTGATCATCACCAATTGACGGTGCGACAAACTGTGACCAGGCGACGCGGGTCACGTGGCTCTCAGCGCGTGCAAGGCTCGCCAGACAGGCTCCAAACGACGCCACGCGATCATCTTGGTCCTTTGGGTCATGGAGCAAGAAGCCCTCTCCATGGACGCGCAGCACGACCGAGACCGATCCATCTGCGCGATCAACAATCAGTCCGGTCCGACCGAGACGTGAGGATGCTGCTTGAGCTGGTTCGAGGTCAACCAGCGTGATCCCTGCAAAGAGGGGAGGAAGCGCGTCACCACGAAACGGGACGAGTAGTGCTGCCCATCGGTCACGATGACGCAGATGTCGCCAGAGGAATCGCGAGGTGGGTCGGACGACATCGAGCAGGTCTTCACCAGCATGCGTTCGACCGACGCTAAGCACCAACACCGCCAGCCCAATGATCCCGAGGCCAATGCGTGACGGGGTACCAATCACGTTGACGACGGTGACGATGAGGCCGAGGCCGATCGCCAAACAGCCGAGGGCAAACTGGGTCACCGAATGGCGACGGAAGAATCCGAGTCCGTCTGGACGGGTGAGTCGATAAGATCGCGCCTGGTCGGTGGTCATGATGGTCTCGCAGTTCTCATTGTCGGAGCAGTGCTCGTCGGCGACGATGTCTCTATGGCGGGAGTGGTTTTGATGCGCGGTGCAGGTCTTGGCACCGAGGCGTTGGGAACATTGCTGGCTGGAGCTGCGCTCCCGGGTGGCGGGGTCGCAGTTTGATGCGGGGCCGAACGAGGAGTAGGTGGTGTACTCCGCGGGGTTGAACTCTGCGTAGTTGAACTCCGCGTGGTCGCGCGGTCAGCGGATGGCTGAGATGTCATGGACGAATTCGGCGAATGCGGTGAGGGAGGAGGTGCGCCCGGCCCGCCGCCGCCCGGGCCTCTGCCGCCCGGGCTGCTGCTACTCGGTCCACCACTATCGAAACCGGCACCGGGCGATCCGAGGCCGCGCAACATGGTGCTCGCACCGCTCGCAGTTTGGGCCATTCCAACTGTGGCAATCGCCGACCGGGCAGGTCTTCGTGCAAGTCCCTCTGCCGCGATGATCCCCTCGGCACCGATAAATAGCCGCAACAAGATAAAGGGTGCAAAGGCAGCGACGCTAAGCACGCAGAGCGCCTCGAGGAGCGCTCCGACAGCTGTGGCAAACGAAGGCGATCTCCCAAGGCCAGACAACATCGCCGATCCCGTCGCGAAGGCAAGCGCGATGACGATCTTCGAGCTGATCAGTGCGAGCGCACCTTCGATGTAGCGTCGTTTCAGCCCACTTGCCGATGGATGCACTCCTGCAGCAAAGACGAGCGGTGCAGTCAGCACGGCAAGATAGATGAGTGCGCTCCGTACGAGGAGTTCTGCCCAGACCGCCAGTGCGGCCAGGATAACGAGGCCTCCACAGACAAGCCCCACGATGCCGCTCCCCGCGATTGCGCTGATCATGTCAAGGGTGACAAATCTCGACAGACTCGTCGTCGCGCCCCTTGAGATCTCAGCAGCGATCTGGTCACTCGCCGCGACAAGTGCTCCGGTGACTGAGACAATGAGCGCGATCTGGACTACTGCGACCGGAAGACGCACAAACGCCCGGGCAAGCATTGACCGGTCGCCAGAGAGCACTGCAGAGATGATCGAGAACATGAAAGCCAGCGCGAGCAGTGACCCGGTCACGGCAACGACCCGTTCGAAAAGTGCGATGCCAGCAGATGACCACCAGCCGCCACCAAACGAGGGATCGCTTGTCGAGGTAATGAACCCGAGCAGCGCACGCACCAGCGCACTCGCGCCCTTGCCAACCGAACCAAGCAGCGCGGCACCGAGATCCTTGGCGAGGTCCTTTGCCCATGTCAACGGATTGAGCGAAATCCCGAGTATTCCAAGAAGTCGCGCCTGATCGGTCAACATCTCAGTGGATCGCCGTCAGGCCGTTGACGATCGTCGGGGTCAACCCGAGACCGAGCGCACCCAAGAGGCCGAGGATGGCGATGGACTTTCCGTGATTGGCACCCTGGAAGCTTTGTTGGGAGTGGGAGATGCCCATCTTCGCAAAGCCATACATCGACGTTGCCGTACAGGCAATCGCTCCGCCATAGAGCGTCCAATTCAAAAGGTCCTGGAGTGCCGCGGCACCTGGAGGTGCGACCGGCGTTGCGCTCACTGCGAAGGCAGCGGTGGGAATGAGGAAGGTCAAGGATGAAGTTACGGCAACGATGACACCGAGAAGGGTGAAGGCGTGTCGGGATCGATCGGTGTCGACAGAATGATTGGCGTGCTGGATGGCGGCCGTGGCGTTGTCTGAAGAGGGGTCGGGGGTCGGTCGGCGAATTGAGCAGTTCATCGCGTATCTCCTTGGTCGTGCTCTCGGCGAGAGCAATCACGAAGATTGTGCGGGGTCAAGCTCCCAACTGACTTCCCAACTGACCTCCCAACTCAAAATCGACCTCCCAACTGACCTCCCAACTCGTTACTTGACTTCCCACCGACCTCCCAACTCGCGCAGATCGGGGTCATTTTGCCCGGAATGGCTGCACGGAGTGAATCTCGTGCCTCTGACACT
>DAIDIA010000182.1 GCA_027459565.1 Acidimicrobiaceae bacterium
TCATTTCGACCATCACCGGCGCAGACGATTTCATCCTTGAGGTCGCCGTCGCCGACGTGTCCCATCTGCGCGATTTCGTACTCGAACAGATCACCAGTCGAGCCAATGTCACAGACGCTCGCACCTCGTTGATCTATGAGCAGGTGCGGACGCGTGTCATCGAGCCCTATGCATTTGCATCCGATCCCGACGAAATGCCGTCAACCAAGCCCGCGCGAGGTCCGAGGAGGACCGTCTCCACTCGACGTCCGACAGATCCGAGACATCGGACGGACTAGCCCTCGAGGGCTCTGAAGCCGAATGGGCCCGCCTAGGCAGAGTCGCGCCCGGCGCGGCGAAGGATCTGCTCGGCCTGGCGCAGGACGGGTCCATCGACCATCCTCCCCGCGAAGGTGAAGACGCCCGCCGCGGTCTTGGACCGGGCAAGCACCTCACCTGCCCACGCGACCTCGGACTCGGTCGGCGCATAGGACGCCCGGACGACGGCAACCTGGGTCGGGTGGATGCATGCCGTCGCGGCGAATCCCGATGCCGACGCGTCGGCCGCCTCTTCGGCGAGACCTGCGAGATCGGCAATCTCGAGATGCACCGCATCGATCCCGGCGCGTCCATGTGCGCGAGCCGCCAGAAGGACCTGCATCCTCGCGTAGCGCGCAACGTCGCGATAATTGCCCTCCGGTCTTCGACTCGAACGTCCACCCAACGCCGCCACGAGATCCTCTGCGCCCCACATCATGGCGACGGTCTCGGGGCATCTCGCGATCTCGAGCGCGTTCAGAACACCGAGCGGAGTCTCGCAGAGCGCGACGACGCGAAGTGGTGACAACGCGGCGACCTGGGGGGCGTGTTCGGTCTTCGCGAGCATGACGAGCTCATACGGTGTCCTCGCGAGCGCCTCGAGATCGAGCGCGTGCTCGGCGCTCCCACTCGGATTGAGCCGCACCATGGTCCGACCCGGATCAAGGCGCGAATCGTGCAGAGCAGCGCGCGCTCTCGACTTGTCGTTCGGCGCGACGCCATCTTCAAGGTCGAGGATCACCATGTCGGCCACGGCCGCAGCCTTGTGGAAGCGATCGGGTCGATCCGCGGGGCAGAACAGGAGAGCCGGGCCCGGAGGTGTCCAGCTCACCGTTCATCTCGCGGCTGGATGCGAACGAGGCTCGCGCGAGTTGCCACGGCGACAACGTCGCCGTTCTGGTTGCGACCCGTGTGCTCGAATGTCACGATCCCTTCACCGGGACGGCTCTTCGACGGCCGCTTCTCCAAGATGACCGTCTCCGCGTAGAGCGTGTCCCCAAGAAAAACCGGATGCGGAAAACGCACGTCGGAGAACCCGAGGTTTGCGACGAGCGTGCCGAGGGTGAGCTGACTCACCGAGAGTCCGACGATTGTCGACAGCGTGAACATGCTGTTCACGAGTCGATGGCCAAACGGCTCACCTGAGCTCCAGGCCTCATCGAGGTGAAGCGGCTGCGTGTTCATCGTCATTGTCGTGAACATGACGTTGTCCGCCTCGGTCACCGTGCGTCCCGGACGGTGCAGATAGCGCACGGCCGGGTCGAGCTCATCGAACCAGAGGCCCCGCTGTTCCACGGTCTGTCGCTCGAGGTCGGCCATCGCTTACTCCCTTGTCCATCCAGAGTCTCGAACACCACACCGATGCATCGAGAGATATGGGCGGATCTGACCCATGCCGCTCACAGCCCGAGATCTCGCGCGATGAGCATCAGCTGCACCTCGGAGGTTCCCTCGCCGATCTCGAGGATCTTCGAATCCCGGTACTGCCGGGCGACCGAGGTCTCGTTCACGAACCCGTATCCACCATAGATCTGCGTTGCGTCCCGGGCGTTGTCCATCGCGGCCTCGCTTCCGACGAGCTTTGCGATCGCAGCCTCTCTCTTGAACGGGGCGCCGGACAACATCTTCGCCGCAGCGTGATAGTACGCAGTTCGCGCGACATGGGTCCGCGCCTCCATCCGCGCGATCTTGAAGGCGATCGCCTGGTGTTTCGCTATCGGACTCCCGAATGCATAGCGCTGCTTCGCGTAGAGAATGCTCTCATCGACACATCCCTGGGCCGCGCCGACGGCGAGCGCTGCGATCGCAATCCTGCCCTCGTCGAGAATCCGCAGGAAGTTCGCGTAGCCGCGGCCACGCTCCCCAAGGAGGTTCTCCTCGGGCACGCGGACGTCGTGAAAGCTCAGCGGATGGGTGTCCGAGGCATGCCAGCCGACCTTCGAATAGGCCGGTTCGACATTGAATCCCGGCGTCGCCGTCGGAACGAGGATGGTGTTGATCTCGCGATCGCCGGCTGGAGTCTGTGTCACCGCGGCAACGGTGACCAGACGCGTCAGGGAGGTCCCGGAGTTGGTGATGAACTCCTTACTGCCATTGATGATCCATGTCCCGTCGTCGAGCCGGGCACTCGTGCGCAGAGCCGCGGCATCGGTGCCTCCGCCCGATTCTGTCAGTCCGAACGCGGCGAGCGATTCGCCCGCGGCGAGACTCGGCAGCCACTCCTGCCGCTGGGCTTCGGTACCGAACCGGTAGATCGGCATCGCACCCAGCGAGGCCGCTGCCTCAAGCGTGATCGCGACACTTTGGTCGACTCGCGCCAGCTCCTCGATCGCGAGGCAGAGCGTGAAATAGTCGCCACCCATTCCTCCGTACTCCTCGGGGAAGGGGAGTCCGAACAGACCCATGTCCGCCATCCCCTTGACAATCGCGTAGGGAAAGGTCTTCTTCTCGTCATGCTCGGCGGCAACGGGTGCAACCACCTCGCGGGCGAAGTCCGCGACCGTCTGACGCAGGAACTCTTGATCCTCGCTTAGTTGAACATTGAGCAACTCAGGTCTCCTCTTTCGTATCGATGTCGCGTTGATTGCCGGTGACGAGAACCTCGACCTGGGGATCTCCCACCAGCGGAGAAACGGTGGCAACCACCTCATCGATCGCCACCGAGTCATTCACTCTGACGTGCACCTCGGCGATCCCGTCGTGGGGGGCGTTGAGCTGATGCTCCATCTTCATCGCCTCGATGACCATCATCGGCTGACCGGCGCGTACCTGTTCTCCGTCTTGAACCTTGAGTTCGATAACGCGGCCAGGCATCGGACTTCTGATCTCCCGCTCGGCGGTTCCCGCGGCGACACCCCTGCGTTCGCGCGCCCTCTCGCGAAAGGTCGACGTCGTGCCATCGTGGAATAACCACCGGGTATCTCCGTCATCAGCGACCAGCACCATCTGCGTAATGCCGTCGACGCTGACGAGGAGACCTCCGCCGACCCGCTCCGCCGAACCGGGGATCCAGGGGCGACCGTCGATGGAGATCTCTGCCGCGTCCGGCGAACCCACGATCGCGAGGGAATGCGTCGACTCGTCTGTGTCGATGTGGAATGTGAGCGGTCGTCGCCCGATCGCTCTCCAGCCACTCGGGAGGTCCCAGGGACTCGCGGCGCCCTCGTCTGGCCATGCGTCAACGAGCCGGCTGAGCGCGAATGCAGCACACGCGAACTCCGGAGGTGTCCGGCGCACCAGGAGCTCGAGCTCTCGTTCGATCAATCCGGTATCGAGGCGACCGGCGATCACGTCGGGGTGGCCAACGAGGGACTCGAGAAATGCGAGATTCGTCTTGACCCCGAGCACGGCGGTCCGATGCAGTGCGCCCCGGAGGCGCGCGAGCGCGGTCGGGCGATCGGGGCCCCAGGCGACGATCTTGGCGAGCATGGGGTCGTAGCTCGAGGCGACATCGAGGCCCTCGACCATACTGGTGTCGACGCGGACTCCCTCCCCGCTCGGGACCTGCAGCGCGAGGATACGTCCTCCGGTCGGCAGGAAATTGCGCGTCGGATCCTCCGCATACAACCGGGCCTCCACCGCATGGCCTACGTAGGAGACGGGCTCGACGAGCGAGAGTGGTTCTCCAGCAGCGATTCGGATCTGCTGTTCCACGAGGTCGATCCCGGTGATCATCTCGGTGACGGGATGCTCGACCTGGAGTCGGGTGTTCATCTCCATGAAGTAGAAGGTCCCCGGCATCTCTGCCCCGGTGATGAACTCCACGGTTCCCGCTCCCACGTAGCGCACGCTCCGAGCGGCTTCGACTGCCAGAGCTCCGAGCGCGGCGCGCGTCGTGGCATCGAGAAGCGGAGAGGGAGCCTCCTCGACGACCTTCTGGTGACGCCGCTGCAGCGTGCACTCGCGCTCTCCGAGGTGGAGCGTGCGACCGTGCGAATCTGCGAGAATCTGCACCTCGAAGTGTCGTGGCTGACCCACGAGCCGTTCAAGGAACAACGTGTCGTCACCAAAGGAGGCGCGTGCCTCGCGGCGCGCGCCAGCGAGCGCCTCGGGCAGCTCGTCGGGGGTGTCGACGCGACGCATTCCCTTGCCTCCCCCACCCGCCGAAGGCTTGACGAGGATGGGAAAGCCGATCTCGGTGGCATGCCGAAGGAGCTGGTCGTCACTGAGCCCGGACTCTGCCACGCCGGGTACCACCGGAACTCCCGCCTCCGCGACGCGGTTCTTGGCGCGGATCTTGTCCCCCATGAGATCGATTGCCTCGGGCGAGGGGCCGATGAACACCACGCCCGATGCGGCACACGCGCGCGCAAAGGCCGCGCTCTCGGCCATGAACCCGTACCCTGGGTGAATCGCCTCTGCTCCGCTCTCGCGCGCCGCCGCCAGGATCCGCTCGATGTTCAGATAGCTGTCCCGCGCTGGGGTTGGTCCGATGCGCACTGCGAGATCCGCCTCGCGGACATGGAGCGCTCCACGATCCACATCGCTGAACACCGCCACAGAGCGGATACCGAGGTGGCGAAGCGTGCGGAAGATCCGTACCGCGATCTCTCCGCGATTTGCGACAAGAACAGTGTCAAACATCGCATCACATCCGGAAGATGCCATACGAAACCGGCTCGAGCGGAGCGTTCGCACAGACCGAGAGCGCGAGTCCAAGGACCGTCCTCGTCTCGCGGGGATCGATGACCCCGTCGTCCCACAGACGCGCCGACGAATAGTACGGATTCCCCTGGGCCTCATACCGCTCGCGGATCGGAGCTCGAAAGGCCTCCTCGTCGTCTTGGCTCCACTCCTCTCCTGCCGCCTCGAGCTGCGAACGTCGCACGGTTGCAAGCACCGCCGCCGCCTGGTCGCCACCCATCACCGAGATCCGGCTTCCCGGCCACGACCACAAGAACCTCGGCGAGAAGGCGCGACCGCTCATCGAGTAGTTCCCCGCGCCAAAGGATCCACCGATGACGACGGTCAGCTTCGGCACGCGCGCGCACGAGACCGCCGTCACCATCTTCGCTCCGTGCTTGGCGATACCTCCCGCCTCGTACTCACGACCGACCATGAAACCGGTGATGTTCTGCAAGAAGACGAGCGGAATGGATCGCTGATCGCACAGTTCGATGAAGTGGGTTCCTTTCAATGCGGACTCGGAGAAGAGCACACCATTGTTCGCGACGATGCCCACCGGATGGCCGAAGATGCGCGCGAATCCCGTCACGAGCGTTGATCCGTACTCTGCTTTGAACTCGTCAAAGCGGCTCGCGTCCACGAGTCGGGCGATGATCTCGCGCACGTCGTAGGGGGTCCGGTGATCCGCGGGGAGCACACCCAGGATCTCCGACGCGTCAAGATGCGGTGGCTCGCTCGGAGCAACCTCCCACGGCGCAGCCGCGCGCCGACCAAGTCTCGAAATGATCGACCGGACGATCGAAAGTGCGTGGGCGTCGTCGTCGGCAAGGTGGTCTGTCACCCCCGAGGTCCGCGAGTGCATGGTCCCTCCGCCAAGTTCCTCGTCGGTGACGATCTCGCCGGTCGCCGCGCGCACAAGAGGCGGCCCGCCGAGAAATATCGTCCCCTGGTCCCTGACGATCACGGTCTCGTCGGACATCGCCGGAACATAGGCACCGCCCGCGGTGCACGAACCGAGCACCGCCGCAATCTGGGCGATTCCAAGCGCACTCATCCTTGCCTGGTTGAAGAAGATCCTTCCAAAATGATCGCGGTCGGGAAACACCTCGTCCTGGAGCGGGAGGAAGGCGCCTCCCGAATCGACGAGGTAGATGCAGGGCAGGCGATTCTCCATCGCAATCTCTTGCGCGCGCAGATGCTTCTTCACCGTCATTGGGTAGTAGGTGCCGCCCTTTACCGTGGCATCGTTTGCCACGACCATGCACTCGCGTCCACTGACGCGTCCGATTCCGGTGATGATCCCCGCACCAGGCGCCTCGTCGTTGTACATGCCATGGGCCGCGAGCGGCGCGATCTCAAGGAATGGGCTGCCCGGATCGAGCAGGTTGTCGACGCGGTCGCGCGGCAACATCTTGTTGCGCCCGAGATGGCGCTGCCGTGCCGACTCCGATCCCTCGGACATGCGCGCTGTCGTGCTGCGCAGCTCATCGATCAAAGCCCGCTGGAACTCCGCGTTCTTGCGAAACTGCTCGCTGTCGCAATCGATTGCGGTACCTAGCTCATCCACAGAACCCGCCTCTGTCGCTACGACCCGATCCGAAGTCGATCATTTGAGTTAATACACACTAACTCATTGCTAAGCTCGATGGGAAATCACCCCGACAGCGGGTGCGATGCACCGGAGCAGGACACAATGGCGAGCACAATCCGAAGCCAGCAGAAGGCTGACCGGCGCCTTCAGATCCTTGCGCAGGCCTCCCAGCTGTTCGCGGAACATGGCTTCCGCTCGATCTCGATCGAGGATCTCGGCGCCGCGGTCGGAGTCAGCGGCCCCGCGATCTACCGGCACTTCCCGAGCAAGGAGGCGATCCTCGCCGAGCTGCTGGTCGGAGTGAGTCAGCGGCTGCTTGAGGGCGGAACCATCGAGGCGGCGCGCCCGGGTACGCCCGGGGAGGCGCTCGGACGCCTGATCCGCTTCCACACCGATTTCGCGCTCCGGGACCGCAACCTCATCCGGATCCAAGACCGGGACCTCTCGCAACTCTCGACAGACGAACAGCACCTCGTGCGAAAGTTGCAGCGCGCCTATGTGGATGTGTGGGTGGCCTCGCTCGTCGACTTTGATCCAGGGCTCTCGCCGAGCATCGCCCGCACCAAGGTGCACGC